>NZ_AOIG01000013.1:0-85667 GCF_000346635.1 Paenibacillus shenyangensis | reverse complement strand
TGCTGCCAACAACCTGCTGCCTGCCGGCTACCAGCTGACTGTTCCACAAAAATAAGAACATGCTCCTGTCCTGTTCCGCAAAATGAAAATACGCTCCTGCCAGAGCCATTTCATATATAGCAGCTTTGCTGCATTAACGAAAGCAGTCTGATCAGACTGCTTTTTGTTATGTTATCCATTTTGCCGATTCAGTCGCATCAACTCGCAGCCCATTCATTCTTCTCCAGCTCGTTGTCGCAAAAGGTTGGAGATGTGTGCATTTCTTGCTTCCGGTTGTCTGTATTTCTTTGCTAGAATACAGATATATTATGATTCCATGACGTATGACTATGGAATGCAGGGAGATGAAGCGAATGGATCTGTTATCGGTTTTATCCTTTCTCGGTACAGCGGTACTGCTGACACTGCTGCCGGGACCGGACAACATGTTTGTACTGGCCCAGAGTATCGCCCATGGGAGAAAAGCCGGGATTGCTACTACTCTCGGTCTTTGTACCGGACTGCTCGTACATATTACCGCAGCTACACTCGGCATATCGGCGCTTATTTACCAATCGGCACTGGCTTTTAATATCGTCAAATATGCAGGTGCCGCCTATCTGCTCTATCTCGCCTGGAAATCGTTCCAGTCACGGAATGAGGAACTGCTCATAGATAGCGGACAGCTGCCTGCTCTTCATTTCGGTACTTTATACCGCCGCGGCATTGTCATGAGTTCCCTGAATCCCAAAGTATCGCTGTTTTTCCTCGCGCTGCTGCCGCCTTTTGTTAATCAGCAGGCAGGATATGTACCGCTGCAGATGCTGGTACTGGGCTTTGTTTTTATGATTCAGGCACTGATCCTGTTCACGATAGTAAGCGTATGTGCAGACCACGTGCGCAAATGGCTAATCAAGAAGCCTCGCATTTCCCGCAAAATCAATATGATGCAGGGTGCCATCTTTGCACTGATCGGACTGAAGGTCGCTTTTAGCAGCCGTTAATACAGATGGAATGTGCAGGCACAGGAGGAAGTACATGTACAGACTCTCAGAAAAACAAGCACAGGATATCGTCGACAAAATGATGCTCGATATTCCGTACAACATCAATATTATGAATGAACAGGGCGTTATTATCGGCAGCGGCAGCACTCATCGGATCGGTACGATTCATCCCGGTGCGGTCGAAGCACTCGCTACCGGTCAGCGTATAGAGGTCTGGCAGGACGGTCGCTTGGAGCAAAAAGGGACCAACGAGCCCATCGTGATCGATGGGCAGTATATCGGTGTGATCGGCATTACTGGAGCGCCTGATGAAGTGCGGCCATTCTGCAATCTGGTGCGAACGACCGTATCGCTGCTGATCGAGCAGCGCAGTCGACTCGAGAGCCTCGCTCATGAAGCCAGTCGCAAAAAGGCTTTTCTGGATACGCTGCTGGAATATCGCGGCTCTTCCTATCCGCAAAAGCTGCGCCGGGAAGCTTCGGTGTACCAGCTGGATCTGCTGCTGCAGACGGCTGTGCTGTATATCCATGGATTGCAGCTGAATGAGCACACCGGCAGATTGCTGCTGCTGTTTCCTTCTTTTCGGATACATGAACAACAAGGCTCCTTTGTCGTTATGATACAGAACCAGGAGGAACTGCTGCCGATTATGCAGCGCTTTTTGCAGGATCAGCCGGAGGCTTTTATCGCAGCCGGACGACTGGACAGCAGCATTGCCAACAGCTATCTACAGGCTCGTGATACGATGCAGATACTGCTCGCTTTGCGTCTGCCTTTGCGAACAGCCTGTTATGATGATGTTCAGTTTCTGGTACGGTTCAGCCAGGCTCCGCTGTCGCCGCTGTCCAATGCCGCTGCCAGGCTGGAAGATACCGCTGATCTGCTGGATACACTGCGGAGCTTTATTTTCCATAATGGCAGTATTCATGATACGGCTCTTGATCTGAATATTCATCGTAATACCCTGCAGTATCGGCTAAAGCGAATCCATACGCTTACCGGCAAAGACCCGCGCCATCTGCTGGAACTGATCGAGCTGACTCATGGACTACTGTCCATGCACTTCTGATTCAGTACGTGGAACACCTATCAAAGGCATACCGATCGGCAATCAGCAGACATTGTATATCATCTGCTTCCAGATCAGCGAAAAAGACCTATCTCCTCTCCTGCCTTGCGTCTGGAACGCTGGAGAAAGTATAGGTCTTTTTGTGGTTGGTTCGATACTGAATGCAGCGTTGTCCTGGAATCTCTACAGGATGATCATCTCTATGGGCAGACGACTAATCCTGCAAATGAAGCAATCGTGCTATATTCTCCATCGTACGCTCTACATTGTACGGTCCCTGCTCCAGCAGCTCTTCCAGGACTGCCGCTTTTGGCACAATACCAAAAATCGCATTGATCCCTTCATCGTACAATGTCTCGATTCCTTCGCCCATATAGCCGGTCACGGCGATAACCGGTTTGCCTGCTGCTTTGGCAGCAGCGGCGACGCCATGCGGGGTTTTGCCGAATTTGGTCTGAAAATCCATTCCGCCTTCTCCGGTAAATACAATATCCGCTTCGCTCAGCTTCTCCCGGAGTCCTGTGTATTCAATCACGATCTCGATCCCCCGGCGCAGTGTAGCCCGTGTAAAAGTCAGCAGACCTGCACCCAGTCCGCCGGCTGCGCCTGCGCCGGGAATATGGCGTACTTCCCTATCCAGCTGTGATGAGATGATATCTGCATAATGCTCCAGTGCCGCGTCCAGCTCCTGCACCATGTCCGGTGTAGCGCCTTTTTGCGGTCCAAATACGGCAGAGGCTCCCTGCTTGCCGCACAGCGGATTGGTTACATCGCAGGCGACGATCATCTCCACCTGCTGCAGCCGGGCATCCAGCTGTTCAGTATCTATTCGCGCCAGACGACTCAACGCACCACCACCAGGTGGCAGCTCCTGTCCCTGTTCATCGAGCAGCCGCGCACCAAGCGCCTGCGCCATGCCGGCTCCTCCATCATTGGTAGCACTGCCACCAATTCCGATAATCAGCTTGCGAATCCCCTGATCGAGACAGGCACGGATCAGCTCGCCGGTACCATAGGTGGTAGTCAGCAGCGGATTGCGCTGTTCCCTGCTCACCAGCTGAATGCCACTTGCTGAAGCCATTTCGATCGCTGCTGTCGTTCCATCGCCAAGAATACCGTACTGCGCCAATACCGGCTGACCAAGCGGACCCGTCACTTCCAGCTGGCGCATCTGTCCGCCGGAAGCATCCACCAGCGATTGTACAGTGCCCTCACCGCCGTCTGCCATCGGTACATGAATATACTGTGCCGCCGGATAGACCCGGCGCAGCCCCTTTTCCATCGCCACGCAGACTTCCTTGGCTGTCATGCTTTCCTTGAATGAATCCGGTGCCAGTACAAATGTCTTCTCTCTCATCTCTCCACCCCGTTCGAAAATAGTAGATTACAGCAGGAATCCATACATAATCGTCGCCACAATAGTCATCGTACCGCCAACCATGACTTCGTACGGAACAACACCCATCCGCTGTTTGATGCTCATCTTCATGCTGTCTGCTGTCACATGGAAATAATTGCCCTGCGGCAGGGAATCAATCACGGTCGCTCCGGTATGTACCATAACGGCGGCAGCCAGCGGAGCCGTACCCATATTCAGAATCGCCTCGCCAAAGGAACCCGTCGCCAGAATAACACCGGTCGATGTAGAAGCGGTCGCCGCTGCCATCAGAATACCGGAGATCGGAGCGAGGAACGTACCCGAGATTCCGGATGCTTCGATCAGTGCTACTACCTGTACCGACAGATCGGATGCCGAGATCAGACCGGCAATACCACCTGCTCCGATCAGAATCAATACGGTAGCTGTCATTTTATTCAGTCCTGCTGTCGTGTATTTTACGATATTCTTCGCCTGCCCCATCGCCAGCATTCCGATAATACCGGCAATCGGCAGAATATACATCGCATCTACCTTAAAGGTCGAGAGGAAGCCAATTCCCGTAATGGAGCCGATCGGATTGATCATCAGCAGAATAACGGCGACCAGCGGAGCGACAATGGCTTTGCCAAGCGGTGGATAATGCGAAGTATCCGTATCGCCGTTATCCGCTTCCTGATCGGTTACCATCACGCCTTTATTTTTGAGCATGGAAGCGAGTAATACGGCTACTATCAGTCCGCATACCGCAGGAACGAATCCCGCCAGCATCACATGGCTCAGTTCCAGATTGAATCCCCGCGCCGCTGCGATTGTATTCGGATTGGGAGAAATGATATTGCCTGCCTTGCCACCGCCGGATAAAGCAACCAGCAGCGCCAGCTTGGACACACCCATCTTGTTACCGACCGACAGGGCGATAGGTGCCACGATCAACACAGCGACCGGGATAAATACGCCGACCGCTGTAATAATCATCGTCGCCAGCGCCAATGCCAGTATTGCTTTGCTGCCTCCGAATTTGCGGACAATCGACTGGGCAATCGTCTCGGCAGCTCCCGATTCCATCATGACTCCAGCCAGCACACCGGCTGCCAGTACCCGCAGCACCGTTCCCATTACACTTTGGGTACCGCTTACAAGAACATCTACAGTCTGTACCAGATTCGCTCCGCCCAGCAGCGCACCTACGATCGCACCGAGAAACAATGCGTAGACCGGATTTAATTTACGTAAAATCAAAACAATCGCCAGCGCCAGTCCTGCCAGCGCACCGATCCAGCTAATCACTAATCCATCCATACCGTGCATCCCCCTGCCAACTATTTGAACACGCTTTCATTATAGGGAGAGAAAGCGCTTAAAGATATTGATAGAAGGACGAAATTCATTGTGCAAATGAACAACCGGTATTACCCCTATTTGAATTGATATGCAAACCCGCTTACAATTATAAAGTACAGGTCAATCCGTGATCGACCTGCAACCAACAAACGATACGAACATGAAGCGACGAATAGAATGAATTTGAATAGATGGAGGATGCCTTCAGGTTCGAATGTTTGACTATTTACAATACAGGACAATCCCAATGTTCCCTATGTAACAGTTACGAATGACATTTGACCCGAAATGGAGTGATACTGATGAAAGAACAACAAGTGGAGATGATTCGCAAGATCCGCCAGCAGCAGTTTACACAGGTTGATGGAGGCACACTGACCCCACCGGGTACACCGGCAGCACAGCGCCATGAAATCCGGATTCCAACCTCCTATGGAGAAGCACGCACACATGTCTATGTTCCACTGCATGCAGCAAAACCTGCGCCAGTATTTATCAATCTGCATGGAGGCGGCTTTGTACTCGGCACGCCGGAGATGGATGATCCGTGGTGCGCCTACGTTGCCGAGCTGTCCGGCTGTATGGTGTTCAATGTGGAATATGTACTGGCACCGGAATATCCTTTCCCTGCTGCGGTCTATCAGTGCTATGAAGTCGCACAGTGGATCATGCAGCATGCCTCTGAATGGGACGGAGACGGCTCCAGACTCGCAATTGGTGGACACAGCGCCGGAGGCAATCTGTCAGCTGCCGTATGTCTGCTTAATCTGCAAAAAGGCAGCGAGCTGCCGATCGCCTATCAGATTCTCGACTATCCACCGCTTGATCTGGATACCGATCCGGCAGACAAGCCTTCTTTTGAGGAAGCAATTCCGGTAGATATGGCTCGCATGTTCAATGCGATGTATTTTGACAATGCCACTGATGCTCGTAACCCACTGGCTTCACCTGTACTCGCTTCCTCTTCGGAACTGACCGGACTGCCGCCTACACTCATTATTACGGCGGGCCGCGATTCTCTTGCCGCAGAGGCAGCCCGGTATGCAGAGATGCTACGTGAGTCCGGCGTACCGGTCACTTATCGCGATTACCCCGGCGAAGCTCACGGCTTTACTCATAACGGTACACCAGCCCATGCCGAAGAAGCCTGGCAGCTTATGGCTAAACAATTGAAGCAGACGTTTGCCCAAGCTTAATGCTTAACTATATCGATTAAATATAAGATCAGGATGCAGCTTCTTTCTTCACAGGAAAGGCAGCTGTATCCTTTTTGCTGTATATATACTTTTCGGATGATTGACACACTAGATGATCTTTACAATAGTAAGCACTCTATTCTCCAGGCAGCAATAATGCGAATGAACAAAAAAACCTACCCGTTATACGGGCAGGCGCTGCTGCAAAATCTCCATAATATGTGAAGTCTGTCCCTGATCGAACTCTTCCGGTGTCATAATATAAAATTTGTCTTTCGGTATATCGTTGAAATTAATAAATGTACTCACATACGGCGAGATCAGAATAAAGTCACTTCCCTGCTCCAACAGCTCATCCAGGAAAAGAAAGTCCTGGTCAATCTCCACGACATAATCCAGCTGATGCCTGCGAATCTCCTCGCTCAGATTCTCCTCCATTGTCCGGGAAAGAGATTTCTGGAAAAACCCTCCTTTGTCGTACTGATAAGACCTTGGAGTAGAACCCATAACTACAGCTTTGACGATCGTTATTTTCTTCATATGTATCATCTCCTTATTTAATATATAAACAGGCAGAATTTATACAACTCTATCATACATTTATTCCATTAATATACATATATCCATCCCATTTCTTGCACATTTCAATTCCAAAATATTTATTTTAATAAAACCAATTGACATACTTGGTTTTAACTTCTATATTAAATTTTAATATTATCAAGCCGTTTAAAGCATTAAAGCATTCACGTACAGGGGGAAAAGAAAATGAGAAGACGTCTGAAGTCCATAAGTTTGCTCTCCATTCTGCTTGTGTTCGCGGTGATACTGGGCGCATGCGGAAATAATTCGACAGGTAACAACGCATCCGGAAATGCTGATGCAGCCTCGGATCAGCCGCTCGCCGGTAAAAATATCGCTCTGATTATGCGTCTGAACAATGGTACATTCTCTGCCCAATACATAGACGGGGTCAAAAGCCAAGTCGCCAAATACGGTGGCAATGTGACCGTCATCTCCGCTGATAATGATCTCAGCAAAATGGCCTCTTCGCTCGATGCAGCTGTGAATCAGGGACAATTTGACGGTATCCTGATTGACCATGGTGATGCAGGAGCACTGACAGCAGGCGTGCAAAAGGCTGTCCAGGCCAACATCCCGGTCATTGCTTTTGACTCGGCACTGGATGGTATTCCGGGCGTCACCAGTCTTGCACAGAACGACCAGAAGATGGCCGAACTGACACTGGATCAACTCGCCAAGGACGCTGGCGGTAAAGGCAACATCGTCAAAATCTGGGTAGCCGGCTTCCCGCCGATGGAATCCCGTCAGATTTCCTACAAGACGTTCCAGGGCAAGTATCCGGATATTAAGGAAATTGCTGCTTTTGGTACAGCGGATAATGCACAGCTCGATGCACAGACCCAGATGGAAGCCATCCTCAAACAGTATCCCAACAAAGGCGATATTACTGCGGTATGGGCTTCATGGGATGAATTTGCCAAAGGCGCCTCCAATGCAATCAAACAGGCAGGTCGCAATGATATCAAAGTATACGGTATCGACCTCAGTGATGAAGATCTCAGCATGATTCAGGACCCATCCAGTCCATGGGTAGCCTCTGCAGCCGTTGATCCGACGACTATCGGCCGCGTACAGGTACGATATCTGTATCAGAAGTTTGGTGGCAACACATCCGATCAACGCGTCGAGCTGGAACCGGTCTATGTACAGCGCGATGATCTGCCCAAAGACAAAAAGGTAACTACGGCTGACCTCGGTGAGTATGTCAAAGGCTGGGGAGACAGCGACCAGGGTAATACCGACGAACTCAAAGCACTGGAGAAAGCAATCGCTGCCGGCAAATAACCAGCGATCCGCCCTGCTAATTACTTCGTCTTGAACATGCATGTAACAGACGGAAACCCAGTATCCACCAGTGTGCCTCTGCATGCTGGTGGATACTGTTTTACCATCTTGTCCATTTGGATCACAGGACTGCCTTCCCTTCCGGCAGCCGCCACAGAAAGGAGCATCTGCATGACGACCTCCACAGCTTCTACCGATAATCATCTGCATATGAAGGAAATCTACAAATCATTCGCCGGTGTTCCGGCACTCGAAAATGTAGACTTCAGTCTACACAGCGGCGAGATCCATGCGCTGCTAGGCGCCAATGGTGCCGGCAAAAGTACACTGATGAAAATATTATCCGGCGCCTACACCGCCGACCGTGGCCGTATTACGATCGACGGTCAACCCGTGCAGCTGAACTCCCCGGCAGCCGCCAAAGAAGCCGGTATCCAGTGTGTGTATCAGGAAGTCGACACTTCGCTGATTCCCCAGCTGTCGGTGGCCGAGAATATTCTGCTGCACCGGCTGACCAGCTCCAAAGGCAGTCCGATTCTGAACTGGAAATCCCTGTACCGGGATGCGGAAGAAATATTGAGCAGACTCGGCTTTGCCATCTCTGCGCGGCGTCAGGTCAGTGAACTGTCACTGGCAGAAAAACAGCTGGTGCTGATCGCTCGCGTCATGGCGGAGAAAGCACGCTTTGTTATTCTCGATGAACCGACAGCTCCACTCAGTATCGAAGAAGCGGAGCGGCTGTTTGGCATTATGCAGGGACTCAAAGCTCAGGGGATCGGAGTGATCTTTATTTCCCACCGGCTGCCCGAGATTTTCCGGGTATGCGACCGTATTACGGTCATGCGCGATGGACGTCGGGTCAGTACCGTACCTGTAGCAGAGACCAATCCCGGAGAAGTTGTACATACTATGCTGGGACGTGCTTTTGAAGAAGAATATCCCAAAGTATTCACTGAAATCGGTGAACCGCTGCTGACTGTCAGCCATCTGGCTGCTGGTCGTTATGTGCAAGATGTCAGTCTGGACGTATGCCGCGGTGAGATTGTCGCGGTGGTCGGACTCGTCGGCGCCGGCAAGACCGAACTGTCCAAGCTGCTGTTCGGAGCCGAGCAGCCGGAGCGCGGCACTGTCGAGCTGAATGGACGTCCGGTTCGGGCACGCAATCCGCATCAGGCGATCCGAGCCGGGATGGTACTCGTTCCAGAGGAACGGCGCAAGGAAGGCATTCTGGTCAAGGAATCCGTTCTGCATAATCTGAGTCTGCCGCTGCTGCAGTCGATCACTTCACTCGGCATTATTTCCGGTAGAGCGGAGCGCAAACTGGGTGAAGGACTAATCTCCTCGCTCGGAATCAAGACATCATCCGGACAACAGCTGACCGGATACCTGAGCGGCGGTAATCAGCAGAAGGTCGCAATCGGTAAATGGATGGAGACCAATGCCGATATCTTCATTCTCGATGAACCGACCAAAGGCGTCGATATCGGAGCCAAACGCGATATTTTCAACGTAATCGGCAATCTTGCCCAGCAGGGCAAAGGAATATTATATCTAACCTGCGAATTTGATGAAGCGCTTGGTCTGGCGGACCGTATCCTCGTGATGTGCGATGGCCGGATCACCCGCTCTTTCGCTTATGGTGAAGCTTCACAGCAGGATCTGTTATATCATGCCAGCGCAGGCCGGGAGGAACTTGTATGAAACATCAGATTGCCCAATTCTCATATCGCTACGGCGCCCTGATCTTTATCGGTCTGGTGCTTGTCTTCTTCTCTTTGTATAATCAGCACTTTTTCACCTATAACAATATTACGGATATTTTGCGTTCGATCTCTATTGTTACCTTCGTGGCGATTGGTATTACCATCTCGCTGACTGTAGATGGCTTTGACCTGTCGGCAGGCTCAACGGTCTCGCTTACAACCGTCGTCGTCGCTGCGATGATGGTCTGGCATCAGATGCCGCTGATTCTGGTCCTGATTGTGCCGCTAATTATCGGCGCACTCGTCGGACTGCTCAACTCGCTGCTGATCGTCAAGATCCGTATTCCCGATCTGCTGGCGACACTGGCTGTCATGTACATTGTCAGCGGAATTCATCGCACGTATACCAAAGGATATTCCATCTACAACAATATGCAGTTTCAGGATGGAACCAAGGCGCCCGGCGTCATGCTGGACTCCTTTCTCTGGATCGGACAGGGCCGGCTGCTCGGTATTCCGTTTCCGGTTATCCTGATGCTGGTCGCCATCGTTGCCATGCACTTATTTTTCAAATATACGCGGGGTGGTCGCCAGATGATCATGACCGGCAGTAATGAAGAAGCAGCACGTCTGTCCGGACTGCGGGTCAATCGTATTCGTACACTCGCCTATGTCGCTTCCGGCATCTTCGCTGCAATTGGCGGAATTCTGTTCGCTGCCCGTGTCGGTTCCGGTCAGATTGATGCCGGTTCATCGATGCAGATGGATGCGCTCGCTGCCGTTTTTGTCGGCTATTCGGTGTTCGGTGCTGGACGTCCCAACATCATCGGTACCTTTTTTGGAGCTGTGCTGATGGGCGTATTGGTCAACGGGATGACCATGCTGCATGTGGAATACTACACGACAGATATTATCAAAGGCGCTGTGTTGGTACTCGCGCTGGCTGTTACCTTTATCCACCGCAAGCGGCAAAAAGTATAGATACAGGAGACATTCATACTCCCCGTGAAATACGTACAGTCGCATCACAGTGATTCTATTCTGATCTGCCAAGGAGGCAAATGATCCATGACCACAACTGCTGATTCCATCTACGAACCATTAACCGAAGAGACTGCGATCCAGCTCGCCCGGCGGCTGCAGCTGTTCGCAGCAGCTGCTGATCTAGTCTGCCGCGAAATTGGTGACGGCAATCTGAATCTGGTCTTTCATGTGACTGAACCGGCGGCAGGTAAAGGTGTTATTATCAAGCAGGCGCTCCCCTATGTACGCATTATCGGCGAAGGCTGGCCGCTCACCCTGGAACGCGCCCGGATGGAGAGCGAAGCGCTGCGAATCTTTGCCCGCTATGCCCCGGAATATGTACCGGAAGTGTATTATACGGATAATGACTATGCGATTACGGTGATGGAAGATCTGTCGCATCTAACTATTGCACGCACGGGTCTGGCCGAAGGCGCCGTCTATCCGCTGCTGTCGATCCATATTGGTCAGTACATGGCCCGTACCTTATACGGTACTTCGGATTATGCGCTGGGTGCAGAAGCCCGGCGGGAGCTGGCACTGCAATTTCACAATCCGGAGCTGTGCAAAATTACCGAGAACTTTGTTTTCACCTACCCGCTAATCGATCATGAGAGCAATGTGGTAGAAGAAGGGTTACGCCCGCTGGCTGAGCAGATTTGGCAGGATGAGCAGCTGCTGCGTGAAGGTGCCAAGCTCAAGCGCCACTTTATGATATCCGCCGAAGCACTGCTGCATGGCGATCTGCATACCGGCAGTATCTTTGCCAGTGAGGAAGAGACCCGGGTAATCGATCCGGAGTTCGCCTTTTATGGACCGATGGGATATGATATCGGACTGTTCATCGCCAATACTCTGCTGTCTGCACTCGCCCGCAGCGAAGATAGCCGGGAGGCACTGCTGACTCATATCACCACGGTATGGGACGTATTCGCTGCCGAATTCACTACCCTTTGGCAGAAGGATAATCAGGAGCCATTGGCTGGTGCAGCAGGCTATCTGGATGATGAACTGCTGCGCATTTTCCAGGATGCGGTCGGTTATGCTGGTAGCGAGATGATGCGCCGGGTGATCGGGCTGGCCCATGCCAGAGATATCGAAGCCATACGCGACGATATCCGCCGTCTGCATATCAAGTCTGCTGCGGCCCTGCTGGCACGTGATCTGATCGCGAACCGAGGACACTACAAACGGGCTGCCCAGCTTGTGGAGGCACTGCATCAGGCAGATCGGAGCGAGCCATTTTTGCATAGCTGATCCCTTGTTCTTGTCTCATTTTCATCTATCGTCTCAATACATCGCCTCACTAAACAGCCAATACCCGGACTCCATTATGGAAATCGGGTATTGGCTATTTGCTTCTATCCAGCAGTACATAGAGGACGACACACTTGTTCTTTTCTATCCGCCTGCCTATTTGGCTCAACAAAAAAATCTCCCGATCGTCTGTGCCAAAGAGCAGACGATCGGGAGATGTTCTGTTAAACGTTTAGATCAGTTTGGCAAAGGTCAAAATACGCTCCATCAGTGCGGCTGTCTCTGCACGATTTACCGGAGAGTCCGTATTCAGCAGACCTGCATTTCCTTGTACAATACCTTGTTGTGCAGCAAAACCAACTGCACTGGATGCCCAGCCGGATACCTGATTGGCATCACGGTAAGCCTGGAGCGATGCGCTGCTGCCTGTGCTGGTATCAATATTCGCCAGTTGTACAGCACGTACGAGAATCGCAATGGCTTCCTCACGGCTGATATTACGATCCGGCTTGAATGTACCATCTGCATAACCGGTGAGCAGACCATAATCGGCGGCTGTACCGACATAATCCTGGTACCAGCTTCCACCGGCTACATCACTGAACGAGCGTCCTGCACCCTGACGATCCACCAGTCCGAATGCACGAACCGCTACAGCTGCGAATTCCGCACGAGTGATATTGCGGTTCGGTTCAAAAGATGCCTGGCTAACCCCTTCAACCACCATCCGAGAAGCCATATCTTCAATAGCTGCACGTCCCCAGTGATTGGCTACATCGGCAAAGCTTTTTTCATTCTCAATCAAAGCATAGGTTCCATTGCTGACCAGACTGTTAATCTGTGCATAATACTGATCCCCGATTTGCGTTACACGGGTCGGTACATGCATAAAGGAAGACTGGTCTTCGTTATAGATAATTCCGGTGGTAATCCGGGATGGATCGAATCCTTCCGGCAGCGGAATCAGACGCTGTGCATATTGTTCAAAGTTCGGTACCGTTACCTGGGCACCGTCCATACTCGCGGTCACCCCAAAATTGGTGGTCGTGGCATCGATCAATTTCACATTACGTGTAGAAGCTGCACTTTGCAGGCCCTGAGATTGCGCTGTTCCTGCTGGCGAAATGGTAATGGTATACTGCAGATTCTGCAAATTGGCTGCTGTATTATTTTGTGAAGTCAGTGCGGTTACATTCATCTGCTTGGCTGGCAAAATATACTGTCCCCGTTCTGATTGTATTTCGACAGTACCATTGCGATCATCCAGCCATTTGGCGAGAGTGCCATCCAGTTCTGTACGCACGTTACTCACATCTGTTGGTGCCGGAATTACCAGACGGTTACGATCCGAATTATCCAGAGACTGAATCGCCTGATTGCTGTTTACACGGATACGGGCAACCGGTATTCCGTTTTGCTGTTCACGGATCACAGTAGCAATCGTCTCTTTGGTTACCGAATCAGCCAGTGGCGTTTCTGTCGTTGGACTGGATGGTGTAGTTGGTGTAGTACCACCTGTATCGCCTGGTGTTGTATTGGAGCCACCTCCACCTCCACCGCCTGAACTGTTATTGTTATCATCGTCACGGCGAGAGGTCACGGTAACATTAATAGTAACTGTCTTGCCCTGATAATCCGCTACAATAGCTGCTGTACCTGCATTGACTGCTCGAATTAAGCCATTAGCATCTACAGTAGCTACGCCCGGATTGGACGATGTATACGTCAGGCCTTCCGTGATAGTTTTAACTGTACCATCATCGTAAACGGCCTGAATGACGGTCTGCTCGGTATCTCTCTGTCTAATCGTATACTCGGTACGATCGGTAGACAGGCTTGTTACGACCGGATCGGCAGTAACCGTTACATTGATACCCAAGGACTTGCCACCATACTGCGCTGTAATCGTGGCAGTACCTTTGCCAGCAGCTGTAATTAATCCACCTGCTCTGACAGAAGCCACATTCGGATTGGAAGAGCTGTAGTAGACATCCTCCGTTACCGTTTTGACAGTGCCATCATCATAGACAGCCTGAATGACGGTCTGCTGGGTCGTTCCTTTTTTTAGTGTGTACTCTGTCTGATTGGTAGACAGGTTCGTAATAACCGGCGGAGTATAGGTTACATTGACGGCTGCTTGGGCGCTGGAGCCGTTATACACCGCTGTAATCACAGTGTTGCCCTGAGTATTACCGGTTACCAGACCTGTAGCATTAACCGAGGCAATACCCGGATTGGCTGAGCTAAAGGTTACACCGCTGGTTACGGTATACAGCTCACCTGTCTCTTCATAAACAGCCTGTACGGTTGTCTGATGGGTAGTACCCAGCTTCAGATTGTAAGCATTGCTATCCAGCGTCAATGGCGGAATCGCATTAGTTGTAAATACCTGATTGCCGGCCGCATAGGTTGTTCCATATGAATCTATCGCATAAGCTCGGTAAGTATACGTAGTAGAGGGTGTCAGATTAACTGCTTTAACAGTAAAAGGACCTACACCTGTCTGTGTGCTTGCATATCTCGTAACTGTATTATTCATTGTATTTGTAATTGCAATACCTTTTTCCACGACAGGAGTTTTGCCTTCTAACTGCACTTCACCTGCCAGTTGCACGGATCTGGAAGTGAGCAGTGTAGCCGCTCCTGTAGCGACGAGTGGTGCTGCCTGCAGCGTCCATGTTTCGTTAATAATCGCACCTGATGAACCAAATCCACCAAAAGAAAGGATCTGATCATGCGTTGGATCATACAGCATGCCGATATGTCCACGGACACTTGTGGTTAGATTACGCTGCGTCCATGTACTGCCAGTCCAAAACCAGGTATCTCCGGTCATCTGACCGCCGGTACCAGGTATTTCGCCGCCAAACAGGATGACATTGGCTCCATCATAAGCAAGTCCATAAGCCATACGTACTGGTGGGCTTGTGGCTGGGGCCTGCTGGGCCCAATTCGTACCGTTCCATGTCCAGGTATCATTGAGATATCCTGATGTCGCATTACCGCCAAACATCAGTAGATTACCACTGACCGGATCATACGTCATCTGTCCAAAGTTACGGGCAGAAGGTAAAGTAGCCGGAGACTGAATAATCCAGTCACTTCCGTTCCATGTCCATGTTTCATTAGACCTGCCACTGCCTGTTATACCACCAAACAAAACGATGTTATTACGAGTCTGATCTGTCGCCATATAAGGTGTACCACGTGGAGTAGGGTTATGAGCCGGACTCAATTGCTGCCAGTTACTGCCGGTCCATGCCCAGGTATCTCCCAGATATCCGCTCGGGCTGTCTCCTCCAAACATAATAATCCGCTGGGAAATAGGGTCATACGCCATACCGCCACCGCTGCGACGGTTTGGAACATTAGTTGGGCTCAGCTGCTGCCAGTTGGTACCATCCCACTGCCAGGTGTCATTAAGCTGATTGGTGCTTCCACCCACATATCCGCCAAACATCAGTACTTTTCCTGTAGCCGGATTGTACGCCATTAATGGAGCAGTACGACCTGCAGGTACAGTAGCTGGAAAACGCTGAGTCCATGCATAGTTACCATTCGTTGCCGCTGAAGCAGTAGATGCTCCGCTGAAAAAGCCGGAAGGTAAAGTGATTACCAGAAGAAATGACAATAGCAGTAACATCGACTTTCGAATACCCCGGGCATTGGACAATAGATTCTAGCCTCCTATGTGTATATGATTTAGAAAAATATGTTTATAATGTATATTTAAAACAAAATATCATGAAAAAAACATATAATTTACATAATAAATAATTAATTTTATGTATGGAGTAATCGAGACGCTTTTTGCCGTCGTTATCCGAATCAACCTCTTACTAACAACAATTAAATGAAAATGAAATAGATGACCCATAGCAAAAACTCCAAACCCGCCTGGGGTCTGGAGTTTGGATACAATTGGATCAAGTATGTCTTGAACGATTATTGGTAATTTAACTATTCGCGGCCACCTGAATGGTGACATCATCGCCAAGCAGTGCCAGGTTATTGGAAATGACCCGATCCCCGGCTGCCAGTCCTTTGCTGATCAGTGCCTGGGAGCCTGTAATGGTAGCGACGGTTACCGGTTTGCGTACGGCTTTGCCTTTGACTGCTACATAGACATAGGATTGCTTACCGTCTTTGAGGATGGACTTGCTCGGAATAATGATCCCTTCTTTGGCGTCATCCCCGACAAAGCTGACATCCGCCAGCATCCCCGTTTTGAGCTGGCCACCCGGGTTGGTAACTGCTACTTCAACTGGATAGCCATTGCCTGCAGCATCCATTGGATTAATATTTTTCACTTTGCCGTTCGCTATAATACCGGAGGACGCTACATTGACCTGTACACGGTCACCGGCTTGAATACCGTTAATCTCTTCTGCTGGTACATAGATCAGGATATTCACTGTATCCAGATTGGCAATAACCAGTGAGGGAGCAGCCGAAGATACCATTTCGCCGGCTTCTACATTTTTGGTGACGACAATGCCGTTAATCGGCGATTTGACGACCGCGTTATCAAGTGCATCACGAGCAATATCGATATTGACCTGCGCCTGCGCTACCTTTTGCTGGCTCGCTTCGACACCAGCGGTACTCTGGGATACTTCCAGCTGACGCTGGGCATTGTTATAGCCTTCGCTGGCGTTGGCATAGCTGCTGTTGGCATTCTCATATGCAGACTGTGCGGTAGCCAGACCCTTTTGTGCAGTCGCCTGGGCATTGCGCGCTGCTTCCAGTTGTTCCTGGGCGTTGGCGCGTGCATTGACTGCATTATCATACGCCGTCTGGGCACTGACAACGGCTGCTTGTGCCTGCTCCAGCTGCGCCTGCGTCGCCAGTCCGTTATCTGCCAGCGATTGGGTGCGTGTCAGTGTAGACTTGGCGGTAGCCAGCGCTTCCTGGGTCTGCTTGATGGTATTGCCTGCAGTAGAGATCGCTGTCTGCGCCTGCTTGGCAGCTGTATTGGCCTGGTTGATTGCAGCCTGAGCCTGGTTGATGCCGCTTTGAGCCTGGGTGATAGCGCTCTTGGACGAAATAATGCCGTTCTTGGAGCTGACCAGACCCGACGATGCGGAGACGACGCCCGTTTCACGGGAACTCTCAGCTGTCTTGACGCCTGCCTGTGCCGCCTTGGCATCGGACTCGGCGATCTTCAGCTTGTTGCGCAGATCATCGTCATCCAGTCGAAACAGAACCTGACCGGGTTTAACCTCAGCACCGACATCAACGGTGACATTATCCACTTTGCCGGCGATTTTGGGCATGATATTGACAGTCGCCGAAGGGTTGACCGTACCTGTATAGATACTTCCCTGACCCAGCATCCCCTTTTGGGCCTGGCTTACCTTGACGGTGACATTCATAGCCTGCGCCGCTTGGTTATTGCCCGTAGAGCATCCTGCCAGCAAGGTGGCGCTCAGTACAAGAGCAGCTGCAGTAACTTCCCATTTTCTTTGTCTCATTGCTCGCTTCCCTTTCTTTCTGTGATGGCTAATTTCGATTTTATTTTTATTTTATAACGCGACAGATACCGCTCCGATCAGGCCTGAGCAGGCACTTCGTCGGTAATGGCGATTTCTTTTTTCTTCTTTTTCCGGCTGATAAACAGCAGCATCAGCGGCAGACAGCAGAACAGCGGAATCGAAGACAGCAGGAACGTATCGGCGATTCCCCGTGAAGCAGCATCCAACGAGATCAGACCTGTTGTGCTGGACAGCCAGGAGCTGCCGAGTACCGATTGCAGATATTGCCCGCCTTCGGCCGTAACCGATTCAGCGATATGCTGGCTGTGCAGGGCTGTACGATTCTGCATGATAAAGGTAAAAATGGCGATCGCCATCGAACCGGCCAGCGTACGAATCAGATTCGATGCTGCTGAGGCACTGCTGACTTTGGCGGCGGATACTTCTTCCGCTATAGCGTTCATACCGACCGTCGACAGCGGCATCAGGCAGAGACCGATCCCCATTCCGCGCACGACCATGACCGTCTCGAACCATAACCGGGAGGTCTGCGGTGTCAGGGTATGCAGTTGATAGGTCATTACACTGGTCAGTGTCAGACCGAACAGACAGAGCGGTACGATACCGATCTTGTCCACCAGCTTGCCGGCGATTGGCATCATGAGCGCCATCGCTACCGCCTGCGGCAGCAGGATCAGACCGGTGCTGATCGCCGAATACGATTGAATATTTTGCAAAAAGAGCGGTGCCAGGAAGGTTCCTCCCATCATGCCCATCATGACAAAGCTGGAAGCCACTACACTGATCGTGAACTTGTAATTTTTGAATAAAGAAATATCGATAACTGCGTTATCCTTGCCGCGCTCCACAAAAATCAGGAAAACCAGCGACCAGAAAGCGATAAACAGCAGACCGACAATCTTGAACGACGTCCAGCCGGACGAAGCGCCGTTGGACAGTGCATACAGCAATGTGCCTGCACATGTCGCCGACAGCAGGAAGCCTATCAGGTCGAACTTGATCGGCTGGTTCTTCGGCGGTTCCTTGATTAACAAGAAGATCATCAGAATAGCGAACAAGGCAATCGGCACACAGGCGATAAACAGAAAACGCCAGTTAAACCACTCAATAAGATAACCACTGAGTGTCGGTCCGATGGCCGGCGCAGCCATTGCCGCTATGCCCCACAGACCCACGGCAAAGCCGATCTGTTCACGCAGCATAATTTTGTAGACGATCGTCATACTGAGCGGCATAATGAGTCCGCCGCCAAGACCTGCGAGAATCCGTGCGGCGATCAGTGACATATCATTCCATGCGAAGGCACAAATCAGTGTACCTATTGTAAATACCGACAACGCCAGTATCATAAATTTCTTGTAGCCGATCCGCTGCTCCATAAATCCGGTAATCGGTACGATAATTCCCGAAGCGAGCGTATAGCCGGTAATAACCCACTGAATACGTGTCGTAGTTGAACCCAGATCCGTAGTAAGCTGGGGAATAGCGACGTTGATCAGACTGTTATTGAGTACCGCAACAAAGGTACCCAGTACAATCGACCAGAAGGCAAACCAGCGTTCTTTGGACGTCAGGCTATCGGTTGTTGCGACAGGAGCGGCGTTTAGAGTTTCTGCAGACACATCGACGCCCCCTTTTATGAAGTATGAATCTTGACTTCCACATTGGTGCCCGGGATCAGCTTCATACCTTCCGGCACATTCAGTGCGATTTCCACCGGAATGCGCTGGGTGACTTTGTTAAAGTTACCACTGGTGTTGGTCGCCGGAATCACGGAAAAGACCGAATTGGACGCTTGTCCCACTTTGCGGACTTTCCCCTGGATCATCTGGTCACCGGCTGCATCCAGTGTAATATCGACAACCGCGCCGAGCTTGATACGGCTGATATCCGTTTCTTCGATATTGGTCGTTACATACAGATTGTTCATATCGACCATGATCGCTACAGCAGCGCTGGGGGAAGCAATCTCATGCTCTTTGGCATTCAGCTTGATTACGGTTCCGCTGATCGGTGCGCGTACGATCGATTTGCTGATCACGCTGGCATCGAGTCCGGATACATCCTGTTCGGCGATCGGCTCGTTTTGCTTCAGTACGTCGCCTTCTTCCACATCAATATGGTTCAGCCGGGCTGTTAGCTGCGGCATTACCTTGTACTGATCGGCCGCAATGCGGGCATCATCAGTTTTTACAAAATACGCTCCCTGGTACCAATAGTAGTAACCGAGCGCTCCACCACTCACAACGAGCAGCACAATAAGAACCCATAGGGTAATCTTCTTTCTCACAACTTCCACCTCGGACTTGTATATTTGCCAATCATGCTGTGGGTCAGGCGCGGTCTTCCTGCATCCGGCTAATGACTCCCAGTAAATCTTTGAGATTATCCAGTTCGTGTGTGCGACCGGATCGTCCATAACGTATCAGAAATTCATAACATTCCTCGTAACCAACCTCGATATTCACAGGCCGCCAGGAGGCAGTGCGCACTTTCATATCCTCCAGCTCCTGTTCCTTCTGCGCAATCGCTTCGGTCAGCATGAACTGGATACGTTCGATATCGACCAGTTTGACAAAAAACAGCGGTGCCAGCAGTGAGCGGATATCTTTGGGATTTTTGAAGCTTTTGTAGATCATATCCTTGAGCGCTTCACGGCCGTTCTCGGTAATCGCATAATTGCTCTTATCCGGATGACCTTCGGACTGGACCGTTTCTACCTTGTCCAAATATCCCTTTTTGTGGAGGGCATCGAAATTGTAGTACAGATTGCCGTCGGTAATGCTGACGGTATTGCTTGTGTTTTCCAGAATCCGTTTCTTGATGTCATAAGGGTGGCGCTCTTCATGCCATAGCGAACCCAGAATATAAATTTGTAGAGACAAAACATTCCCCTTTCTACTCTTCTTGTCCGGTTTGTTTCTCATGGAACAATAGTGTACTTTTTACCTTTTCACTCTGCCTAGGGTACTCTGTACAGAGTATGTCTGTTGATTAATATACTCACTTTTGAATTAGCTGTCAATCTATTTAGGTAACCTATTTATTTGAAAGTAGGATTTTTAGGTAAGCGTTATTTGCTATTTACTGAATTTCTGTTTTATCTTTTTATATAGAAAAAGGAAATCTTAAAATAATAGAACCGGGAGGCAGCGAATGATTTATTACTATTATGTATTTATCCTGCTGTCTGCTTTTTTTAGTGGATATGGGATATTTCAATTCTGGCCTGCTTCGGAGCAGTATAATGACTTTCTTCTATTTAATGATGTATTTACAGCCGCTGTATTTCTGCCGTCTTTCTGGATTATAGGGTTTTCACTGATCGCCCAACTTTTCCTTTACTATCTGACTCCCAAGAAAAATATTTATTTGACGATACTATTGCTTTACATACTGAATTTCACTGCTTTGTTTTTTATCGCCGGCTACAGCATCCATACTTTTCTCGGCATGATTGTTCTTATTACTACTTCTGCTATTGGGCTTGTGCATTTGGGTATAGCGGTCCTGCTTCATCCCTTGTTCCGCAGCAAGCTGCATTTCGCTCCATTTGTATAAGCGTCTATTCCTGTCATCATAAAAAGGCTCCAATCCCTGTCTATGGATTGGAGCCTTTTTTGTAGCAAATCTTCTTCTAATGTTATTGCCCATTCGCCTGAATAAAGAACTGGGCCTGAATATAGTTATACGTCAGCCGGGAAAAGTCGAACGGTTGTCCATTGGACAGATGGAAAATAGTCTCCACATCCATTTTGGGATCACCTTTTTGCAGCCCCAGATACTGTGCTTCTTCTTCATTCAGCTTGTCGATATGCAAATAGGAATCCGAGAAGCCGATCTTCTGACCCAGAGCATCACGGATATAATCAAAGATCGAATCGGTGGCAATCTCGTTGTTCAGATACGTTACGATCGACTTGTTGTAATACGATTCCTCCACACAGAGCGTCTGCTCATAGATGTAGCGGATGCGCTTTACATGGTATACATCCTGTTCCTGATCGATATTCAGGTTCTGGGCAACCTCACGGCTTGGCTTGCGGATATCCAGCTCCAGCACCTTGGATGTAATCGGGAAGCTCTCCAGATCCCGGGTGAATCCCTGGTTGGACAGCAGGCTGATATAGCCTTTGCGCCGGTGTCTCCGCACGAAGATTCCGCTGCCGCGTACCTGGAAAATAACACCCTTCTCCTCCAGCAGCTCCAGCGACTTGATAATGGTACTCTTGCTGACCCCGAACTGGATCATCAGTTCATCCAGCACCGGCAGCTTGTCGCCCTGCTGCAGCGCATGGTCTTGAATGTATTTTTCGATTTCATTGGCAATGTGCTGATATTTTAGCATGTGCATTCCTCTTTGTCTGGTTGATCTCCTGCATTATCCAGATTGTAACACAGGGCGCCTCAAAGCTCATTCCCCAATCATCCTTAAAAGGAATGGGACGAATTTTCTTGCTGACTGAATCATTATACCATTATTCGGGTATTGATAAATTATACCGTTATAATTATAATGTGAAGGTGTAAAGTGTGAGGAGGCGATATCCATGTCGGGAAAAGTGAGAGATTATCCGAAGCTGGCTAAAGATATTCTGGAAGCGGTAGGTGGCGAGAGCAATATCTCCGGCGCTACACGTTGCGCCACCAGACTACGTCTTGTATTGAAGCAATCCAGTCCACAGGCCAAAGAAGCTGTAGCTTCCATGCCGGGCGTGATTACTGTTGTCGAGAATGCCGGACAATTTCAGGTCGTGATCGGTCAGCATGTGGGCGAAGTATACGATGAATTTGCCAAACTGGTGAATCTGGATACAGCCGACGAACAGACTGAACATAAAGGTACAATTCTCAACCGCATTATTGCGACCATGTCTGCTGTATTTGCTCCTTTTGTATACATACTCGCAGCAGCCGGAATTATGCAGGGACTGCTGATTATTGCGAATCTGCTGTTCGCCGGATTTGCCGAGACGGGCACTTACCAGGTGATCAGCTTTATCTCGTGGGCACCATTTACCTTCCTGCCGATCTTTATTGCGATTACAGCAGCCAAGCATTTTAAGACCAATACGTATATAGCCGTAGCCTGCTGTGCTGCACTGGTCAGTCCTACCTGGGCCGAGATGGCTGCCCAGATCGCTGATGGAGGAAGCGTCAACTTCCTCGGTATTGCTTTGACCGAGACGACGTATACGTCTTCCGTACTGCCTCCGCTGTTCCTGGTGTGGATTCTGTCTTATCTGGAACGCTTCCTCAACAAGCGGATGAACGAGATTATTCGCCCGTTATTTGTTCCTTTGTTATGTATGCTGGTTATGGTTCCACTGACGATTGTACTGATTGGACCGATTACTACACTTGGTGCCAACGGCATTGCAAACGGATACAATTTCCTGGCTGAAAATGCACCTGCTCTGGCTGGCGCGATTATCGGCGGATTCTGGCAGGTGATCGTCATCTTCGGCGTACACTGGGGCGTAACGCCGATGGTACTTGCCAACTTTGAACAGTATGGTCGGGATTCCTTCCAGGCGTACCAGACGATTGCAGTTGTCGCCCAGATCGGTGCCGTACTCGGTGTTATCCTCAAGTCCCGTAATCAAGAGACCCGCAAGATTGGTATCTCTGCTGGGGTGACCGGACTATTCGGCATTACCGAGCCGGCAATTTATGGCGTTACCCTACGCTTCAAAAAGCCGATGATCTTCGGCTGTATCTCCGGTGCAGTCGGTGCCGTAGTGGCAAGTTTCTTTAACCCGTATTATTTTGCCTATGCGGGTCTGCCAGGACCACTGACTATCGTAAACAGTATCAATGCCGATTATCCTACATCTGTCTGGGGCATTCTGATTGGATCGGCAATTGCAATTGTACTGCCGGTTATTCTGATCCAGATCTTCGGTTATGGCGTTGATGAAGCCAAGGCTTCCGGCGACAGCAGTCTGGTAGAGCAGCAGGGACAGACAGGTCCCGCTCAGCAGAACGGCAGTGATATTCCCGCCGGTGAAGAGAATATTGCTTCGCCACTGCGCGGCAGAATCATCCCGCTCACCGACGTACCGGACGAGGCATTCAGCTCTGGCGCTATGGGTTCCGGTATTGCCATCGAACCCTCCGACAATAAGCTGTATGCTCCATTTGATGGAACCGTAGCCACGATTGCACCGACACGTCACGCGATCGGATTACGCTCCAACACCGGTGTTGAGCTATTCGTCCATATCGGTCTGGACACCGTCAAGCTCAAAGGCGCACCTTTTACCCTCAAGGTGCAGGACGGCGATACCTTCCGCAAAGGCGACCTGTTACTCGAATTTGATAAAGAACTGATCCAGCGCGAGGGCATTCCGACGATTACCCCCGTCCTGGTCACCAATGCTTTCGATTACAAGGAAATCGTCGTCGGCACCCTGGAAAATGCAACCACCGACGCTGACATCCTGACCGTTGTCCGTTAAATGAAGATGTATCGCTATGCGCACAACTTTATAACCGTACACACCAAGCAACATTAGTCCTGCATTTGAAAAGCTGCGAAACCAGCTCAAACATCAGTGTCACTAATCAGATAGCTATTCTTTTAATTCTTAATATATTGACCTTCATACAAAAAGGTTACTACCATGCACCAAGCTCACTCTCCGCACAGAGCGCAGGAAAGAGAATTTTGCCAGCGCCCGACATTTAAGAACAGGGATCGACCGCTACGGCGGTCATTCAAGATCCCTGTTCTTAACCGGAGGAAGCGGCAGAATCTCTTTCCGGAGCGGAGCACAGTACCCAACACCGAGACACTATTCAGCACTCGTAATCATTCAAGCTATCCCAGCAAAATCAGCTCAATAAAAAGAGACCCACTTGGATCAGGAGGAAATCATCATGACACAATTACCAGCAGACTTTCTATGGGGCGGCGCACTCGCTGCCCATCAATTTGAGGGCGGATGGAACGCAGGTGGCAAAGGCCCGAGCGTTGTCGACGTAATGACTGCCGGCGCACACGGTGTACCCCGCCGCATTACCGATACTGTCGAAGAAGGTACCTTTTACCCAAATCATGAAGCGATCGACTTTTACCATCGCTACAAGGAAGATATCGCATTGTTTGCCGAAATGGGACTGAAATGCCTGCGTACCTCCATCGGCTGGAGCCGTATTTTCCCGCAAGGCATCGAGGAGACGCCAAATGAAGAAGGGCTGCAGTTCTACGATGATGTATTCGACGAGCTGCTCAAACATGGCATCGAGCCGGTCATCACTCTATCCCACTTTGAGATGCCGCTCTATCTGGCACGCGAATACGGTGGATTCCGTAGCCGCAAAGTGATCGATTGTTTTGTCCGCTTTGCGGAAGTCTGCTTTGACCGGTACAAGAACAAAGTGAAATACTGGATGACCTTTAACGAGATCAATAACAAAATGGATGTGAATAATCCATTGTTCCTGTGGACCAACTCCGGTGTGATGGTGCAGGAAGGCGAGAATCCCAAAGAAGTCATGTACCAGGCCAGTCACCATGAACTGGTAGCCAGTGCACTGGCTGTTGCCAAAGGCAAAGCGATCAATCCGGATTTCCAGATCGGCGCCATGGTCTCCCATGTACCCATCTATCCGTACTCTTCCAATCCCGAAGACGTAATGCTGGCAGAAGAAGAAATGAGAAAGCGCTACTTCTTCCCGGATGTACATGTGCGCGGCTACTATCCAAGCTATGCCCTCAAGGAATTTGAACGCGAAGGCTACAACATCGTGTTCGAAGAAGGCGACGATGAGATTCTGCGCAACGGAACCGTCGATTATCTGGGCTTCAGCTACTACATGTCGACTACCGTCAAAAGTGATGTGAATAACGACAATACCGGTGATATCGTGAACGGCGGGCTGCCGAATAGCGTAGCCAATCCGTATATCCAGTCCAGCGACTGGGGCTGGGCGATTGATCCGACCGGTCTGCGTTATACGCTCAACCGTTTCTATGACCGCTACCAGATTCCATTATTTATTGTGGAAAATGGATTCGGTGCAATCGATACAGTGGAGGAAGATGGCTCAATCCATGATCACGCCCGTATCGAATACCTCAAATCCCATATCGAAGCCCTGGAGAAAGCTGTCACTTATGATGGCGTGGATCTGCTCGGTTACACCCCTTGGGGCATTATCGATATCGTATCCTTCACTACCGGCGAGATGAAAAAGCGTTACGGCATGATCTATGTAGACCGGGATAATGAAGGCAACGGCTCGATGGAGCGGTACAAAAAAGATTCCTTTGCATGGTACAAACAGGTGATTGCGAGTCGCGGAGAACAGCTGTAACTACGAGGATCGCCGTATCCTTACAGGAATAGACGATAAGTATGGAAAAAGGAAGGAGCATATCAACATGCCTCCTTCCTTTTTGCTATAGATAATGATCTGGTTTGTTGATGATACAGGCTGTGTTGCCAAAAGCGCATCCGGCCTGATCATCTATTAAGTATATAGGAGCTTGTTCAGCCTTTGGCTCGTCTGTATTCGGTCAGGTAGTACAGCAGTGCCACTACAGGCATAGCAATCCCGATCAGCAGCGCCGCTTGCCAGCCTCCCATGTCATATGCCCAGCTGCCTGCTGCCGAACCGACAGCACCGCCGACGAAGAAGATCGCCATATACAGTCCATTCATCCGGCTGCGCACTTCGGCACCGAGGGAGAAAATCGCCCGCTGACCAATCACCATATTCGCGGATACCCCCATATCCAGTACAATCGCAGCTACCACGAGCAGCGTAACCGTCCCTACCGAACGTGTCTGTACGAACAGTGGCAGAATCATCGACAGAATGACAATCCCCAGTGCAATACCGGTGGCCGGACGAATCCATCCTTTGTCTGCCAGACGACCAGCGATTGGAGCAGCGAATGCTCCGGCTACACCGACGAGTGCGAACAGGGCAATCTCGGTCTGGGAGAAATGAAAAGCCGGACTGGACAGCAGCAGCGGCACAGTCGTCCAGAACAGACTGAATGTCCCGAATACAAAAGCATGATACAAGGCACGGCGGCGCAGGATTGCCGTATGGGCCAGCAGTCCCCACAATGAACCAATCAGCTGTCCATAGGAGTGATTCGATGCCGGACGTCTGGATGGAAGTGCCTTGACCAGAACAAGCGACAGAATTACTACAAGAACAGCAGACAGCCAGAAGATCGCCCGCCAGCCCAGCCAATCTGCGACGAGACTCGATACCGGACGTGCCAGCATAATACCGAGCAGCAGACCGCTCATTACATTACCAACCACCCGGCCGCGGGAAGCTTCGGGAGCAAGATGTGAAGCATAGGGTACCAAGATCTGCGCAGCTACTGAACCTACACCTACCAGCATGGAAGCGATCAGAAATAGTACCGAATTCTGCGCCCAGGCGGTGAGCGCCAGCGCCGCTGCAGTGAAGATCAGTCCGCCGAATACCAGCTTCCGGTTCTCCAGAATATCACCCAATGGCACGATAAATAACAACCCGGCTGCATAACCGATCTGTGCCAGCGTAACGATCAGACCTGCTGCACCGGATGATAGCCCAATATCCTGACGGATCAGACCGATCAGCGGCTGGGCATAATACAGATTGGCGACAATAATACCGCAGGCAACGGCCAGAAACAGAACGAGCCAGCCGGGAATGGAAGTTGATGCCGTATGGTCTGCCGATGAGGCAGGTGAAGCCTGGATTTTGGTACTCATAAGAATACACTCCTTTTTTGGAACATTCGTTCCATAATGTTTAAAAAAATAAAACTTGCTGCTATGTTCTCATGATCTGTATTCCGCTGTCTGGACAGGTTTTAGAATCATCTCTTATTTCTTAACCATCTGTAAAATAGCAGGTCCTGTGAAAAATCAGATCATCGACAGGACCATTTCCATCATATCCTCTACCCGCTTGCGCTCCGGTCCTACCTTGGCAGCAATATTGATGCTGTGGTTGAGATTGAGCAGCATATAGGACAGATTGCGGATATCCCGATCCGGGGCAATCTCGCCGATCTGCTGGCCTTTTTGCAGCAAACGGTAGAAAATCTCACCCAGTTCATCAAAACGGTGCTGGATCACCTGGGCAATCTGCTCATCCGGTGCATCGATCGCTGCGATAGCGTTGGTAATCAGACAGCCTCTTGGAGAATTCTCGTCAAACGCGAACTGGATATGCTTGTCAAAATACTCCCGCAGCCCCTGCCGCGCCGACTCCGCATGGAGCAGTACATCCCTTTTCTCCTGTCCGATTGTTTTGTAGTGCTCGATCGACTGCAGATACAGATGATGCTTGTCTACAAATGTCTCGTACATACTGGATCGGCTAATCTTCATCGCTGCCAGCAGATCCGCCATGCTCGTTCCTTCATATCCTTTTTCCCAAAATAGCAGAGTCGCCTGGTGAAGTACTGCGGTATGGTCAAATTCCTTGGTTCGTCCGATGATAACCATCCCCTCTCTTGAACACAGTATATCCCATTCGGAACGATTGTTCCAGTATTTTCGCAAAGTTACTCTGTATTTATTTTTGCAGAGCACAATAGCGTTATGAATAACCTGCTTCCGACTTTTTACTGGTGTTTTCATTTACAATATTTGCTATCTCGTGCATGATGGTGTTTTGGCTGGATTTATTTTTATTCGTATCCTGCTTTATCTCTATTTTTCGGTTGTTAGTTTTCGAGAATATTTTCAAATAAATGTAGAAGTGGATGTCACAAATAAACCATCCCGATTGTTATACGACTGAATAAAGGAGGCGAGCGAACATGCCGGATGCTTCAAATCGAAGCGAACATGCCCGAGTACAATCGATTGTAGAGCAGGTGCAGCAGGGCAGCACCGAAGCCTACAGTGAACTTATACACATATTTCAAAGACGCATCTATGTCTATTGCCATTACCTGCTTAGCAATAACGAAGAGGCAGAGGATGCCTTACAGGAAGTGCTGGTGAAAGGATTTTACGAGATCCGCCGCTTCCAGCCCGGTGTATCTTATTCGGCCTGGCTCTACCGGATTGCCTATAATCACTGCATGAATGTGCTGAAAAAAAGAAAACGACAGCGCTCTATCATACAAGATTATATCTATAGTTCCAGCAACCGAATAACCGGCGAAATGGATCATTCCGACCAGATTGATCAGCTGCTGGAGCAGTTGAAGCCGGAAGAAAAGCATATTCTGATCCTGAAAGTCATTGAGCAGTATACCTTTGATGAGATAGAAGCCATTACCGGTATCCGCAATGCCACACTTCGCAAAAAGTACGAACGAATACGCAAAAAGCTTAGCTCTACCAAGCAAAAAGGAGGAATACTGCATGCACGATCCTACGGAACGACCAAATGAGGAACAACTCAAATTATGGGAAGCGAGTATTCGAACCATGCATAAAAGCGATGTAGATTTAACCGACCAGATTATGAACCGCATTCGTGAGCAATCCACCAGCAATCGTAACAACGAACGACCAGAGATCAAGCTCGCCCGGACCGGCCTGATTGCCGTATCTGTAGCTGCCGTACTGTTTTTGGGGTTGGCCAGCAGCGCCTATGTCTCACCCTCCATGGCCAAAGCGCTCAAAGAAATTCCGGGGGCCAGTCGTATTTTCGCCATGACTGGAGATGCCGGACTCAAAACGGCAGACGAACAGGAATTGCTCACCCGTACCTCACTGGCTGACAGCCATGATGGTATCCATCTGATGGCACCCGAATTTATGTATGATGGCACACGGTTGTCAATTGCATTGAAGCGCCAGCCGGGTGATGGACAGACACCGCAGCAGAGCCTGATCCAATCGATTCACGATGTGCAGCTGCAGATTGATGGAGAACCGATGAGTAGGTATGCCGGCGCCAATGGAGATAACACGGTCGATCCGATGATGATACCCGGCTACGATCCCGATACGCTTATTATGGAATTCTCGGATCGGCGTAATCAGCAGGGGCCAGCTTTTCCGGATCAATTTCAATTAACCGTACAAATGAAAATCGATGGAGCCAAGCAGCCTTTCACTATTCATCTGCCGATTCAGAAAAATACGCAGGCGATGAAGATCGTTACGCCAAATATACAACGTCAGGACAAACATGTTCAGTTTACTGTAGCCAAAATGGAGTTTACACCGGTCACTACGAATATTACGACCAAAATCCAGTTGTCTGGCGGGCAGAAGATCGATTTGGATACTATCATGATACATTATGATGTGGTGGATGATCAGGGCCACAAGCTGTCTGAGCTAAGTGGAGGAAATGGTTATTACGAACATGACGGCAGTACACTGACTACGGATAGTCGCTTTGCTCCTTTTACTACTCTGCCCAAATCCATTACGATCAAGCCTTATCGACAGCTGCTGAAGAAAGATGATCCCAGCCAGTTCCAAATGGACGCAAATGGAAATATCAAAGTCGAATATTTACCGGAACTAGAGGTTACCATTCCACTGAGCCAATAAACCCAAAAAGCAAGGAAGCGTTCATCCGCTTCCTTGCTTCTTTATGTTCGCTTATTTATGCCTGCTATTTCTGTCAGCCAGGTACTACAGTAAATGTATATACACCCAGTGGTTGGCCATTTGCTTTGTATGCTTGTACATGTGCTGTACCATAGCCAATCATGATCGCATCATTGCCTGACAACCTCACCACATTGCTGCCCTGCAAAATACGCCAGCTAGAACCGTTCATACCGAATCTACCACCCAGTCCCCGGAAAGTTTGCGACAGATCCTGTGTATACATGCCTCCAGAACCGGCATGTATATCGGGCGTAAATGTAACCGTCACCGTAGCATCCTGCAGTGCAGATGCTTCCACTGCTGTAGGTTGGAAGGATGCTGCAGATACTTCCGCTGCTCCGCTAACCGACCAGGCAAGCGCTGCCGCTGTTAAGACCACAATTACTTTTTTCATTCTAATTTCTCCCTTTTATGTAAATTTAAGTAAATATAGAAATCTAGTCTATCCTTGTACGCAGGTCAACACTTTTAATTTTAAATACGCTAACCAGAAAAATTCGTCAACTGTGGTCCACAAATCACCTTAAAATCCAAGTCTTATATTTGTCATTTTTTACATTTAAAATAGAAGGTGCAGCTTGTATTAGGTTGCTTCTTTCTATGCCTATTTGCAGATGCTGCTCAACCACCATGTGATCTCACCAACCAAGAAGGAGTTGTATGATGTCTAACCCTATTCAACATGCAGTTGTTATCGGAGCCGGAATCGGAGGATTATCTGCTGCGATTTCCCTGCGAAAAATCGGTCTCCATGTAACAGTATGCGAAGCCAGCGCCGAAGATGCACCTGCCGGAACCGGAATTACCCAGCCTCAGAACACATTCAAAGTACTCAAAGATCTGGGCATCTATGAACAATGTCTGCAAGAAGGTATCCAGCTGGACAGCATGCAGATCCTGAGCCGGGAAGGCCGGGTATTACTGGAAGTAAACCAGAAGTTCCTGAATGAAGACCTCCCCGGACGCAACTCGATCTGGCGCTCCAGCCTGAACCGGATTCTGCTATCTACTGCACTTTCTCTTGGCGTAAACGTCCAGTGGGATCGCAAGCTGAAAACCTACGAAGAAAGCGACACGGGCGTGACGATTTACTTTGAAGATGACCATATCCTTCATACCGATCTGCTCGTGGGCTTTGACGGTATCCGTTCCCGGGTACGTAATATTATGCTGCAGCGTGAAGTGAAGTCCCGCTTCCTCGGTATGGGTTCGTGGCGTGTGCCGATTGAATTCCCGGCAGGCACGCTCACGACAACCAGCTATATGCTGCTGAATGGCAGCAGTAAAGTAGGGATCTTCCCGTTAACATCAACCACGGGCTATCTGTTTATCCTGAAGCCGGTTGCCGAAGATTACTGGGACCCTAGAGAGCAGCGCTACGAGACTGTCCGCGCCATGCTGGACCCATTCCAGTGGAAGCCGGATTTCCTGCGCAGCTGTTTCCAACCGGATAGTCCCATTCTGTTTAATATGATTCGTGAAGTGGTACTGGAGGAGAAGTGGTTCAGCCAGCGCGTCGTCATCGGCGGCGATGCTGCTCATGCCAGTGCACCGAATCTGGCCCAAGGAGCAGCGATGGCTATGGAGGATGCTATTGTACTGTCAGAAGAAATTGCACGTGGCGATTCCCTGAACGAGGGGCTGTCGGCTTATTACAATAGAAGATATCCACGGGCGAGCGAAGTTCAGCGCCTGTCTGCCGAACTTCTGGCAAATGAAATGTCGGGCAATTCCGACCAGCAGACTATTATTCAGCAGTGCGACGCGCTACTGGAAGAAGCCTATTAACCCATAGATTGCCATCTGTAAATAAAGCAATCGGTAATACCATCTTCATTTCAACCGATATTCGATTCAAAAAGCACCTGTAAAGGTGCTTTTCATTTGCTCTGATTTGCTCCAAAGATGATAAATTCCTTCCGATTATGATACGCTGGTTATAAGCCATTTTTTTGCCGGCATACTGGCACACTATTTTACTATCCGCTGGATGTCGCCGACAACAGCGTAATGGACTTACTATATAACCGGAGGTACATGTATGAATTTGATTATTTTCGGCGCTACTGGCCGGACTGGACGTGAGCTGGTCTCCCAGGCATTGGAACAGGGACACGCCGTAACTGCCTTCGTACGTGATTCAACCCGGATGCATATGACCCACGATAATCTGAAGATCGTTCACGGCAATATCGATAGCTATCCGGATATCCTGAGCGTTGTACAGGCTACCCGCTATGATGCTGCCCTGTTCGCATTGGGTTCCAAAAGCCCATTTCGACGTAATCCTGTACTGAATAACGCCATGCAAAATATTATTCGCGCCATGGAAGACAGCGGCACCGAGCGTTTTATTCATATTTCCTTCGTCGGTACCCGTTCGGATGCAGGCAGACTCGGTATGATGTACCGATTCGTTATTCCGGTCTTCATGCGCAATCTGCTGGCCGATCACCGGGAAAAGGAACAGCTGCTTCAGAGCAGCAGCCTGGACTGGATGATCGCCCAGCCACCGATGCTGACGAATGGCCCGCGTACCGGACAGTATACGTACAGCGCTGGTATCGATAAAAGCAAAGCCGGCAAGCTCAAGCTTTCCCGTGCCAATCTTGCCGAGTTCATGCTCAAGCAGCTGGAAGACCATGCCTACAGCCGCAAAGAAGTTTTCGTAACCGAATAGATAGGATCACACACCAAACAGACCACTTCGCCATGAAGCGGCCTGTTTCTTTTTTTGGGGGAGGTGATCTACTGATGCAGGGTCTGCACATATTCGTCCAGCCGATCCCATGTCTCGGCAATGCCCTGCTCCATTCCCATATCGAGTACCGTACGCAGCGCTTCGGCAGAGTCATAGCTGGCCCGGCTGATCAGCTTCGTCGAACCATTGTGTTCTTCGAACAGCATCGTGATCCGGCTGGAAGGCATTTCTTCGCTCTCCTTGCCTTCCGTATCCGAAAAGTAATCCGTATAGACAAATTGGTCAGGTTCGGCAATCTCTCCGTAGACTGCTTTTCCCCAGGACTCATATCCGTAAAAGTCTCCCTGGCTCTCATCTACACACTTCATACAGTAATGCCAGACACCGCCTGGACGAAAATCAATATTGCACACCGTTAGCGTCCAACCGCGCGGCCCCCACCAGTTCTTAAGATGCTCGGCTTCTGCAAAAGCGCGAAATACCAACTCTTTCGGTGCATTAAACTCCCGTTCCAGTACAAGTGACTGCCCTTCTACTCTAGAGACCATTTGATTCGACATAGACCATCCTCCTGAAATTGGATTTGATATACGGAAGATACGGATACGGCTGCGAATGCATTCTATGGCTGCTATTTCTTCTCCTTACGTATTCTCCGGTGACTCGCAGCTTTCCTCTGTCATTTCCATGTTATTACAACAGATGATGGCGATCTTCGATCAGCGTCTTCATGCTGACATGGGATTTGGATGGCCCTAGCTGTACCAGCCGCTCCTGAAGACTGGCCAGTTCCTGCATGGAAGACGTCTGCACCTTGATCATATAGTTGAACTCGCCGCTGATCCGGTGCATATCGGTCACCTCTACAGCCTGCTCGCAGAAATCCACGATCTCCTGATCCCGTTCGGTTTTGACCATGATAAAAGTAGTCATCGAACGATCCAGCTTGGCCCAGTTGAATATGGCGCTGTAGCCCGTAATAACTCCTTCTTCCTCCAAACGGATAATCCGCTCACGGATCGATGGTGCCGACAGATTCAGTTCCTTGCTCAGCTGGGCGGCGGTAATGCGGCCATGCTGCTGTAATTTTTGCATAATCTTCAGATCCATTTCGTCGATGGAAGATGGCATGATATCAATTCTCCTCTGTGTACAACACACGAATGTCAATAAAAGGGCAAACCAGGCGAGTTTTTTTGTTCCATATTCCGGTTCGCTAATTTCCTTGGTTTGCTTATCTTGTCAGAACGGTCTCTTTTTATACTAACGCTATCATACCACGAAGAAGAACCCACCATGGGAATAAACAGATGGGCTCATAAGGCTATTCAGGTAGCTGAATTGTAGAGTCTTATAATCTCTGTATATTTGAATGATTTCGGTAATCCAACCAATCAAGAATATCTCGGTACTGCAGCTGCGATATTCTTTTTGCATTTTCAGCAAGGATGCGTAATGATATCTACAGACAGCACTATACGGAAAGGAAGCGATGACCGATGAAAAAGGAGCAATCTTCGCCTCTAGGACACTTTATCAAATCACGCAGGGAACGCCTGCAACCGGACCAGGCAGGGATTCAGCCGCTGCCGGGGCGCCGCCGTACACCCGGATTACGGCGGGAAGAAGTCGCTTATCTCGCCAATATGAGTGTGACCTACTATACCTGGCTGGAGCAGGGACGTGAGACCCGCCCATCTCCCGAAGTACTGGGCAGTATCAGTACCGCGCTGCAGCTGAGTGCGGATGAGCACCAATATCTGCTTGATCTCGCCCGCAGCGAATCTGTCCACCATGCTGACTCTGCAGCAGAGGTTTCCTCGGATACCGGATTTCTGCAAAATATCGTTGATCAGCTGTATTATCCTTCCTTTATTACGGATGAAGGTACTGATGTGATCGCCTGGAACCGGGCAGCCGAGCTGTTTATCACGGATTTCGGCAGTCTTCCACCGCAGGATCGCCATATGATCCATGTGATATTTTTCGATGAAGATTACCGCAGGCGGCTGCTGAACTGGGAAGAGTTCGCGCGTTACAGCGTAGCCATTATGCGCACACGTTTTGAAGATTATCAGAAGCATCCGGTCTATATGGATCGATTCAACAAGCTGCTGAACGATAGTGATGTATTCGCTTCACTATGGGACAAGTACGAAATTCAGCAAAAGCGCGTAACTACTGCGCGGTATCAGTTGGAAGACGGCCAGATCATGGAGTTCACGATTCACTACACCGCTGTTATTGATAATGATCCAGGACTGCACTGGTGCTTTTTCGTTCCGGTTCCCGGATCGGGTACAGAAGAGAGATTGCTGCAGAAGCTGGAGCAGGATCGACAGCAATCACTTTAAAATTTTCAAAAAAAATCATTTCTATCGTTATTAAATTAAGCTAAAATAAAATAGCCTTTAGACTTGCGATTGGAGTGAAAACAATGGATCAGTATAAGTTTAAGCAGACTCATAGCCAAATGATTGTAGATGCAATTGTCAGTGGATATCGTGACTATATCGAACATCGCAAAGATCGTAGAGCACATATGAAAATCAGCTCTGCTTTTGCATGGACAAAAGGTAATTTTATTGAAAGTAAAGTTGCTGATGAATGCGAGGAGCTTGGATTTACATATAAGAAATCGAAAGCTGGACTCACTTGGGATTATTTGCAATTCATTCATGATGAGTCTAAAATTCTTTTTCTTATTAAAAATGCAGCTTACTTTAATCCCAATCATTTTGCTCAAGCCAGCTTGCCTATAGTCACTGATTCCCAAAAGGCTAATCGAACCTATCTTCACGAATTATCAAAAATTAATAAAAACGTTGAATTCCCACTGCAACAATCTGTTCAACAATCTATGCAATTTGAAGAACAATTGGAACAGCTGGCTTTTTCCTTTATACGGGAAAATCAAATACGTGATGAATTGGAGCATTTCAAAGCCTCTTATAATGAATTTCATATTCTTACTTATACGCTGGATGATGCACACCAAATCTCTGCCATAACGCATTATATGCCTAATCCAGAAGATAATATCGCTTATTTGGTGGAGGATCTATCTTCTCTCATCTCGGGTGCAGAACTGGATGATGAAGACCTCGAGATATTTGCACCAGAAGCAGATGAAGATATTATGGACCCTGCTGCATTCGATATCGGCATCATAGAAGAAGAAAAACAAAATTAAGAATGTATATTGTGGTCATTCAAACAAGGAGTGAAGCGGCATGTTCATTGGTTCTAATCTGACCAATCTACGAATCATGCACGGATATTCAAGAAAGCAACTCGCTGAAATGCTCGGAGTCACAGAGCAGGCAGTCTGGCAGTATGAGAACGAATATACTGCCCCAAAATTGCAGACTATTAATGAATTAAAGCGCATTTTTCATGTAAAAAACAAATATTTTTATCATCAAGACAAGCTTGCTACCGGAACAAAATCGGCTAATATTAACATCACTAATATTGCCTACCGTTCAAAAATTCTGAATACGATTTATAAAACACAGGCAGAAGCCAAACATGTAGAGTATTTAGACGCCTTTATAGACGATATTACATCCGGTGTACGAATTCCCTCACTTCAGATTATCCATTTAAGAGATGAGGTAATCGCTTATCTCAATGCGTCACAGGATGACCGAACAACCCAGATTTACCGGGTGGCTGAACTCGCACGAACTAGCCTTGGAATGGCCAAAGATCATAATAAGGACCTAATATTCCTGATCGAAAAAAGCGGTGTGTTTATTTTTGAAAAAGCTATTGGCGAAAAGATTGATGCGTACAGTCTCTGGACACAAAATAATCGACCTTATATTATACTTGGTAATCTAAAGCGTTCATCCGTACGGAGACATTTTGATATCGCTCATGAATTAGGACACTTATTGTTGCATTATCGTATGGAATTTACTCACATGGACCGTAAAGAACATAAAACTATCGAAGAGGAAGCAAATTTGTTTGCTGGTGCATTCCTGCTGCCAGAAGCTGAATTTATCTCAGATATGAAAAATGTTAAGCGGCCTACTCAGCCAGACAGTTATATCGATTTGAAAAAAAAATGGACTACTTCGATTCAGGCACTCGGGTATCGAGCAGCCCACCTTGGCATTATTGATACTCGGGAACGCCGTAACTTCTATGCTGCGCTGCATCGCAAGAGTTATTTGCAAATCGAGCCCTTGGACGAGGTACTGCCTGTTCCAAAACCTACCCGAATCAAGACTATTATAGATCTTATTGCGACCAAAGGAATGCTAGATCTACGCCAGATGATTGAGCATGAATGGAATGTAGATATTGAGTTCTTTTATAAAATGACGGGAATTGAACTTTCATTTTTTCAAAAATATATGACTGACAAGGCAAATTCCAACCTTTATAATGTGACTAGTATGGAAGATCGATTGGTAACAGCTAAACAATAATCTGTCTCAATATATTCAAGTTAACTAGTCAGAATATTATGTTGAGTAGCGTATGAAAATGTATATTTGACGATCAAAAAAAGCCTGTTCGATTGACACGTTGGTCAAACGAACAGGCTTCTTCTGTTTCTTCTGCTGTAGATTTCCTGAATCGGCTGCTACTTCAGTCTTTGTTTTTACTTTTGCGTCGCCGAGGCAATATCACCGGATGCCCAGTATGCTGCCGGAACATCCACCCAGCGGGAAGCTGCTGTGCCAGATGCCGGCGGTATGTTCAGTACCCGGTTGAACAGGGTAACCGCTTCGGCGCGGCTGAGCGCCTGGCTCGGAGCAAACTGTCCATTCGGCATTCCCTGCATATAACCGGCCTGCTGTACTGCTGCAATATCTGCTGCAGCCCAGTGTCCGGCTGTATCTGTAAATGCAGCGTCATCTGTGCTGTGCAGCTGCTGCCAGCGTGCCAGAATAGTCGCCATTTCAGCACGGCTTACCGGACGGTCAGGGGCAAATACATTGCTAGTGTATCCTTTCATCCAGCCCCTTTTTGCTGCTTGTTCAATCGCTGCTGCAGCCCAGCTGTGAGTGTCCACATCCGTATAGGATGGGCTGTTGTTTGGAGACGGAATGATATCAGTTGTATCTCTTGAATCGGCTGCTGGATCTGCCGTATTCGACGATGACCCAGCCAGACGGGACAAGATAGCTGCCAGTTCGGCACGTGTTACCGTGCGCTCCGGCTGGAATGTTCCATTCGGATATCCGTTCATATACGGTTCAGCAGACGCTAGCTTGGAATTACCTACTGGAATATGACGGCCAGCTAATGGCTGTGCCAGCTTGAGCACGGTAAAAGTACTGAATTTGTTCACCTCGAACTGCAGTCCGGCAGGCTGATCCTTCTCCCGTATAACCTTCGGCGTAATCAGCTCTTGTGTACCGTCGCTGTGCTCCACATAGATCGCTAGCTGTTGCAGGAAGATCTCCTGCTGCTGTGGATCGGAAGGCAGGTTCTGCAGGGATAATGGCAGTGTGAGTTGTACCTTCTGTCCTTGCAGATCGCTATCAATCCGGAGCGGTTGCCCGATGACCTGAATATCTGCTGATCCGGCAGCCTGCTGTACCTGTGAATTTTGCCTGGCTCGTGCAGTCATAACATCGAGAGCAGCAGCGGTTTGGATTGGAGCAATCGTGAACTGGTGACTGCTGCTTAGTGCTGATAATGTATTCTCCGGCAGACGCAGGCTGACGTAATGGGTCGCCAATTCCATACTGACTGCACTGTCAGCGAGTATTCGTGCCGTATCCTGCGGCAGGATAAATTGCAGCTCCTTCACGGTATTCGGAGCAACGGGCATCACCAGACGAATCGCAGAGCCTCCGGCTGCCTTCACTTGGTCTGCAGCTTGGCGTGCCTGTGAAGCAGTATAACTGACAAGATCTTTTTGCGTACCATCTGCTCGTGTCGTACGCTGAATAGAAAGGTTCGACAACGTGCTGCCATCGGTACCGCTATCCACACTGCCTGTCAGGGTCTCGTTCCGTCCTGCCGAAGCACTGCCGCCGGATGAACCGCCGGAAGATCCTTTATCCGGTGCGGGGACAGGATTCTCCGGAGTAGGCTGTGGTCCAGGTATAGGATCTGGATTGGTACCCGGATCTGGCACCGGCTGGCTGCCATGGCCCGGTTCACTGCTGTCCAGCTCGCGGGCAAAGGTCAGATAGAAGTCATCCAACGATCCCCATGCACCACCATCTGCCTGAATCGATGCACCTACGCGCAGATGACCATCGGTCACTTTGATCTCGCGGATAACCGGCTGATTCCACTGTGTCCAGCCACTTACACTGGTCTCCTGCTGGACATCCAGACCGTCTGTATGAGCAAACAGATTCATCTTCGCATTGCGGGCATCTCCGCCCTGAATAGACATGGATAACTCGTAATAACCCGGCTTCAGATCATATACATCCTGCTGTACCCGGAAGTTCACCGGCTCTGCCGAATAGTAATGAAGAGAATACTGGCCGGTCCGTGCATCGGAGGCCTTGTTCTGATAATCGGCATGCGGTGAAGCACCCGCTCCGTAACTGATCTGCCACATGCTACGGTCATTGTCTTCAAAGCTGCCGTTACGCAGCAGATTGGCACGCCGAATCTCCAGCTTCGCCTGTGCTGGATAGCCACCTGCTACTGTGCCGGCAATCATGTAACTGCCCGCTCCCTGACGAACAGCTTGCTCCATGGCTTCCTGATCCCATTCCACTGCCAAAGTACCTGTACTGCCATCGTTATACGTCACCGTCACCGAACTTGGCAAGGCGACAGGGTCTCCGGCATTGACGGTTACCGCTGCCGGTTGGATCTGATCCACCTGTAGTGTTGCCACTGCTCCGGTATTCACATAGTTGAATACGTGGAGTGAAGGTAGCGGATGACCGGTAAAGTCGAACAGCGCCTGATTATCGACAGCACTGCCGCCATACCATTTGCCTGCATCATCGGGATCATATTCACCTGCATAGCTGGCTGCCCAGCCGGAGCCATACTTTTCCCATAGCTGCTTGTTCTGCTCCAGATTGGTCTTGGGTCCTACCGGCAGCCATGCGGGTTCCCAGTAGAATACGCCAATTCCTGCACTTCCCACATTGGATACCGCTTCGATTACATTGCGAACCGAAGTTGCCTGACCCTGTACGCTGATCGGGTAATCCAGCACCTGACCGGAACTTCGCGGCGCTGTATTCTCATGTCCGTCGCCATCTTCTGCCGTATAGGCATATGATGTCTCGGCGACCATGACTTTTTTGTTATACGTATCGGCAACCTGCTTCAGCACCGAGGTCAGATTGCCCAGCGTTCCATGCCAGAATGGATAATACGAACTGGCAAATACGTCATAATCCACGCCATTATCTGCGAGAGCTTTGGCATACGAAGCATACCGGCCTGCCGATTCCGGGTTGGTAAAATGCAGCGCGATCAGGATATTCGGATCTACCGCCCGTACTGCCTGACTGCCTTTATTGAAGAGTGCGCTAATATGGGTCCAATTCTTCTCTCCGATAAAAGACTGATTCGTCTCGTTACCGACCTGCACCATGCCTACATCGATCCCCTGCGCAATCAGCTGTTCCAGACTGTGATGGGTAAATGCATACACCTGCTCACCCTTCTGCTCCAGACTCAAGTTTGCCCATGCTTTTGGAGTATGCTGCTTGCCCGGATCTGCCCAGAAGTCGGAATAATGGAAATCAACCAGCAGCTTCATGCCATTAGCCGTTGCCCGTTTGCCAATTTCGATAGCTTTGGCCAGATCATTGGTACCCCCGCCGTACCCTCTGCCATTTGTATCATAAGGATCGTTCCAGATACGCACACGTACATAGTTCACGCCGGACTCATGCAGGGTGGTGAAAATATCCTGCTCGGCTCCCTGTTCGTTGTAGAAGCGCACGCCGCTCTGCTCCAGCGAGATAATACTCGATATATCGACACCCTTGATAAAGTCCGGGCTCAGTCCCTCCACTTTTTTAACAAAAATATCGGCCGCGACCGGCTGGCTCGTATCGGTACTGGTCTGCTTGAGCTCTAATCGATCCAGATAGCCCCATGCTCCTGCCTGACCACGGATGCGGGCACCAATAGTCAGATGGGATACCGGCTCAGTCAGTACAAATTTCAGTGTCACTGTACCCCATTGATTGTAGCCAGTTGTAGCCACTTCACTGCCTTGATAGGTATCTGCGAATACCTGTACATGACCGGCCTCCACATCTGTTCCGCCCATCGATTGTACAGACAGCTCATAGCTGCCCGCCGGAAGCTGGGATAACGTCTGGCTTACCTTGATCTGCTGCTCAGCAGATGCTCCGTTATTGATCCAGTATTTAAAAGCATATGTATCCTCGGAAGGTGTAATAAATGGATCGCTGGCATAGGCATAATGCTGAATATCCGCCTGCTGCCAGTCCGATGCATCGACCTGCCAGGAATGATCCTGCCAGAAGTCTGTCTCGAATCCTCCATTCACAATCGCCGGGCTGGCTGTAAGTGGTGCTGCCGCCACCACTGCTGTATGTACCGGCCATAGACCAAGCACCATAATCATAATCAGCAGCAGAAATGCTGCCTGTCTGTTTCTTCTCATTCCTTTATCCCCTTTCAAAGCAAATACTCTGCGATCCGCTTATTGTAAAGCGCTTACATCATAACCATGATCAATATAGCAGACGCTTATCGTCCGGGACATGAGAAGATTGCAACATTTTGTGTGCTTAGGCAATCATTTGGAGCCAGCAGTGCATTTTGCTTTTACTTTTAACATGATGCCTGGGGTAGGGCATCCATAACTTATGCCTATACAGACAGAACCCCCTTAGCTCCTGGGCTGAAGGGGGTTCATTTGGAACCAGTTTTCTGTTGTTCACGTTCAGGTATAGGCATGACCTGCAGCCAGACGGGAATAGACTATTTGTCTTGACGTTTGGATCGTTATTTAACCGGTTCTCCAAATACCTTGGGCTCGGTGACCATTTTCAGCGAGTCGATATCGGGATGTTTTTCTTCGCTCAATTCCAGCGTTTGGGTGGTAGACACGAAGATCTCATGGAACATGTCCGGATGATCCGCCAGTGCTATGCCGTAGGAAGGAATCATCTCCTTGATCTTCGGTTCCCACTCGTTCATCCGCTGCGGGAAGCATCTTTGCAGTACTTCCAGCATGACATGTACAGCTGTCGAAGCGCCTGGAGAAGCGCCCAGTAGCGCAGCGACCGAGCCGTCGGCCGCACTGACTACTTCCGTACCGAACTGCAGGGTTCCTTTGCCGCTAGGTGTATCCTTGATTACCTGTACACGCTGACCGGCGACGACAATCTCCCACTCGTCCAGCTTGGCATCAGGAATAAATTCACGCAGTTCTTCCAGTCGTTTGTCATTGGACAACATTACCTGCTGGATCAGATACTTGGTCAGTCCCATTTCCTTGGCACCGGCAGCCAGCATCGTGAACAGGTTATTCGGCTTGACCGATCCGATCAGATCCAGATTGGAACCGGTCTTCAGGAACTTCGGCGAGAATCCGGCGAATGGACCGAACAGCAATGCTTTCTTGTTGCCGATATAGCGGGTGTCCAGATGCGGAACCGACATTGGCGGCGCACCGACCTTGGCTTTGCCGTATACTTTGGCATGATGACGGGCGACCACATCCGGGTTGTTGCAGACCATGAACAGTCCACTGACCGGGAATCCGCCGATATAGCGGGACTCGGGAATGCCTGTTTTTTGCAGCAGGGGCAGACTGCCGCCGCCAGCACCGATAAAGATAAACTTGGTAATATGATGCTCCACTTTACCATTATCCAGATTTTGCACTTTGACCGACCACAGACCATCGCTCGTGCGCTTAATATCCTTGATGCTATGTTTATAATGAATCTCTACATTTTTGCTTTTGAGATGATCGAACAGCATGCGTGTCAGCGCACCAAAGTTCACGTCCGTACCGGAATCAATCTTGGTTGCTGCAATCGGCTCATTGGACGAACGACCTTCCATAATGAGCGGAATCCACTCTTTGAGCTTGTTCGGATCGTCCGAATACTCCATACCTTCAAACAATGGCAGTTTTGATAGCGCTTTAAATCTTTTGTTCAGAAAAGATACATTTTTCTCGCCCATGACCAGACTCATATGAGGAATAGGCTTGATAAAGTCCTGTGGATTGCGGATCAGATTGCTCTTCACCAGGAAGGACCAGAATTGCCGGGACAGCTGGAATTGCTCATTGATCTGTACCGCCTTGCTGATATCTACCGAACCGTCCGGTTTCTCGGTCGTATAGTTCAGCTCGCATAGGGCAGCATGACCTGTACCCGCATTATTCCATTCGTTGGAGCTTTCTTCTCCAGCGCTTGCGAGTTTCTCAAACACTTTAATTTCCCACTCCGGTGCTAACTCTTTCAGCAATGATCCCAGCGTCGCACTCATGACTCCGGCACCAATTAAGATAATGTCTGTTTTTTTCTGTATGCTGCTCATAAAAACCTTCCTTATCTCTTATATTTGCAAAAAAGAGCAGGCCCTCCTGCTTAGGTGATACAAGAAGCAAGGCTCCACTCAGGAACATCCCTTTTCTGTATACAGTATAACTAATAATTTCACTCTATTAAAATTTTATCGACATTGTTCCTCTAATTATAAACCATTTGCAGTTGGAAAAAAAAGTGAGAAGTTTACCCATATAGCATTAATAATACAAAACCGACGGTTTAACTCAGCTATTCAGAAATAAGTTCCTTATTCTCATCCGGATGCCGCAATTGCCCCCATTTACTTGTCGGGAGGCAGCTTGCGTTATTTTTTCTGCCGAATGCAGCGGTATGCCGGCTAACCTTTTACCCGGAAAAGGTCGCCGGTATCCTCCATTTCGTATAGAATGCATCTCGAATCCGGCATTCAGAATAGATGATAGAAAGACAATATACGAACCTTTCTACTCCGACAGATCAATACTCTGTAGACAAAGATCCTATAAAGATCCATAGCATTCCGCTCCGGCGGTCTACCAGTGTATAGATAACACATCTGATTTTTTTCATCCCTCAGCACAAACCGATCGTGGGCAGAAATATGCTCCAGACAGTGACCCTGCTGCGGATGGTATACATCCGAGGCTACGTTGTAAATAAGCATAGCGATCAGCTTATTTGGTTACGTTTTCATTTTAAAAGTATATCACTATCTAGCATAGCAATACAGTCAGCTCACTGATAAAAATGCTGCTTCGTAACAAGACATTTATAAAGGCAGCAGATCAGTGGGCGGCTGGCACATAAATATACTGTGCTGATCGGTCATTTTCTCTGAGAATTATACGCCCAGCTGCTGACCCTGCAGTTCCCTAAACAGATCACCGGATTCGGACTGCTCGAAGCCAGTCATCCGCAAGATATAAAGATTAACGACACCCAGCCAGCAGTGATACGTGCTTTGAATCACCTGCTGGACAGTGACTGAACAATCAGCAGAAGCTTGTACAGCTCAGCCGATACGACAAACAGATATTGGCGAAGCGGACACTTTCCCTAGTTTACCGAGTGGTACCTAGCGCTGCAGACGATCCGTGAGTGCATCTCTTGCTGTGATAACAGAACATGAAATCGCGCCGAAATTTCGGTTGGCAGCTTTAACCAAATATATCACTATTTTAGGCGTTTACTAGTATCCATCAGCAGCAAAGGAACCTAAAACAAGGAGGACCTGTCATGCAAAATCTGCATACCAAACCTGTCATTTCCCTGCTCATTGTTATCTTTCTGCAGTGGATCATTTTACAGCTTGCTCTCGGCGTTCATCCATAGAAAGTACAATTGATCATTTATCTCAGATGATTTTATACCTGTCTAATTTGCTTTTTTATTTTTGAAATAACTTCTAAACAATGAGTAATTTAGCTCTATATAATTCATTTATAAAAAATAAATTCTATAATTAATCTATTATTTATAGTGTCAATGATTACATAAGTTTATTTTTTCGACATTTATTTACAAAATAAAAATGATTTTTTAGTAGGGTATAAAATTAACCCCATAATAATTATACTAACTATTGCATTTAAATTTAACTTTATGAAGGAGTATCTAATTTGAAAAAATTTATTTCTACTACTTTATCATTAAGCCTACTATCTATAGTAAGTACGAGCTTAGCTTTTGCCCAGCCCAATGCTTCAATTCAGCTACAAGAGACACCTATATCAGAAAGATCTGCTATTACTGTTTTCAATGATACATATACTACTGTTAAAAGTGATACTTATGCTTTGGAAACAGAGACTACAGTTTCAAATCCAGAATCTATATTCAAAGAAAGAATAAAGGAATTAAATTTAGATTATAAAGTAGGTTCTTCTGAATACTCAAAATTTGTCAATAATTTTTTGTGGGATATGGATTCAAAATTAGCAAATTCACCTCAACATGAAGAACTAGTCGAATATGCTATAAATTATAATGAAACTCAAGCTCCTGTCGCTGATCCTCATGCAAGTAAGAGTCCAAACAACTTTTCTATCACTCATAATGGCCCTTCAATAGCAGCTTCAGCTACTGCCTCTTTGTCTTACAATAGACAGCAAGCTGTTAATTACGCATATAAGTGGGCAGCTAATGGCGCAGTAAAAAGAAATGGTGGTTTTAACGAATGGGGAAATGATTGTACTAATTTTATATCCCAAGTATGGTTGGCTGGTGGTCATTTTAAAAGGATACCTAAAGGCGGGCCATCAGGATATGAAGGTATGTTATATGTAACAACTAAATATTGGTATAGCCAATTATCTGGGGCAGGCGCTTCTAGATTCTCTGAAACTTCTTCTTGGACTGCGGTAGATGATTTTTATACTTTTTGGACTTCTCAAGGCTCAGCTGGTTCTTATTATCCTCATACTCAAGTTTCTTCTTTAATCAGTAAAGCTCAACCTGGAGACATAGTACAATTATCGTATACTTCAGGAAATAAATATGATAGAACCCATTCGATGGTAGTTACGAAAAAAGTAGGTTCTACAGTCTACTTAACCTACCATTCTGGACCAAATAATAAAGATGTAGTAGATAAATCTATTAAAGATTCTGCTTTTGCTAATAGAGATTTCTGGCTAATCAAATTTGATTAATTAATTAAATTGTAATAAAGTACATGAGTATACTCATGTACTTTATTACAATTTTAAGAGGTAACATATGAATAAAAAAATTATAACTTTAATTGTCTTAATTTACCTGATCGCAGAATCGGTTTTTGGCTTTACCACGTTTGCGATTTTTCCTCCCTCTATTCAAGTGACTTCAATAACAGATACAGCTTTAAAAAATGATGAAGACTCCCTAGCTTATTTACAAAAAGGGAAAAATGCTGAAGTGGCCGATGGGCATCATTGGTTAAGCAAAATACCCAATGATATTAATTATGCTGACTATAAGTTAGTTAACCTACCTATCCAAATCACTAATTCTAACTGGATAAGAAGTATGCGTGATGTGCGTATATATTTTATTCCTTCAAACAATGAAGGGTATCTTTACTATACTAATGAAGCAGTAATGATAAATGTGGAGCGTTTTTCTGATCAACAGTATACTTTAACAGTTCTAATGAAAAATTCTTTATATAATGATTTTAAGAATAAAAAAGTTTTAGGTACATTAAATTTAAAATGGGGTCTCGGTTTGACTAAAAGTTTCGAACTTAATCAAGTTCTGAACTACTAAAAAAACCTTGAAGCAATACTTATAATAGTATTACTTCAAGGTTTTTTTGATACTGAACATACTACAAATCTTACTTCGCTTTATCTTTCTAATGAAAGTACTATCATTTTAAAAGTTAATTTAGAAATGATATGCCTATTACTTCAAAATCAACAGCCGGTCATCATTCGCTCCCGGATTGCCGTTGCCACCTGATGTATTGTTGGTCAGCACATAAATCTTGCCGTTATGTACGGCAACATCACGCACACGACCCACACCGGTCAGCACATTGGTCATTTTTTTCGTTTTCGGATCAAATTCCTTGAGGCTCTCGCCTGCCAGTGTGGCTACGAGAATCGTATCATCCGGCGTAACCGCAATACCGGATGGAGCAATCGCTTTGGAGCTTGCTACGTACAGCGGCGGGGTCATTCCTTTGGCGGTTTCTTTGCCCATCACTTCCGGCCAGCCGTAGTTGGCGCCGGGCTTGATCAGGTTGATCTCGTCCAGACCGGTACGGTCGGTACCGCCGCCGGGTATCGGTGCACCGCTCGGACCGTGATCGGAAGCGTACAGCTTGCCGTCAGACGTCCAGGCGATACCCTGGGAATTGCGCAGACCGTAGGCGTAGACATAGGAATTTTTGATCGGATTGTCTTTCGGAATTTTGCCGGCTGTGGTCATGCGCAGGATTTTGCCGCCATAGCTGTCCAGATCCTGGGACAGTTCACGCCGGTTGGTCTCGCCGGAGGTGCTGTACAGCATACCATCCGGTCCGATCGCCAGACGTCCGCCTTCGTGAATACGTCCACCCGGGATGCCTTTTAGCAGTTCGCTCTGCTCTTTCCATGTATTGCCGGTCAGCTTGACCTTGACGATCCGGTTGAATCCTTCGCCGTTCTCTTCATAGGCATGGTAGATATAGGCAGACTTGTTTTTGGCGAAATTCGGATCAAGTACAAAACCGGTCAGACCTGCCTCGCCTACTACCCGGAGCGGTTTTTTGGTCTGTACGTTTTGCAGGGTTTGCTTGCCGTTCTTAACCTGTACGATGCCGCCGACACGCTGCGTAATATAGACGGTATCTCCGGCAAACTGCATCGACCATGGCACCCTCATTTTGGTGGCTGCGGTGGTATAGCCACCTTTGAGTGAATCGGTAAGGCTGGCTTTGGTCTTGGCAGCGGATGATGCCGTATTAGAGGATGATGTGGATGTACTGGTTTCTGATGACGCTGGTGCTGTCTGTTCCGCCGCAGGGGTCACCTGCGGTTCCGCTGCGTAGGCAGAAGCCGGCAGGGCGAGCAGCAGAGCGAGCGCAACCATTTTACCTTTTGTATGCATCTTGAACATTATATTCCTCCTTGGTTCTTTTTCCATTTTTTACTCATTACTACCGGGTTTAATCGGAATTGGACCCAAATTGGACATGAAGGTTTGAAATTATATGCTGCCAGCCGATGATTCACTGTATTCTTTTCTGCGTATACTACCATAATTCTATTATATGATTTGTCTATTTCTCGCTGTGGGTCTCGGACTGATCTGGTGCTTTGAGTACTTCCTGGATCACCGTCAGAGCTGCTGCAGCACGGGGCCAGCCTGTATAAAAGGCCAGATGGGTGATTGCTTCTACCAACTCGTAGGACTGCACTCCATTCTGCATAGCCAGACGCATATGATATGGCATCTGCTCCACTATTCCTCCAGCTGTAAGTGCCGCTACAGTAATCAGGCTGCGGTCCCGCAGGGAAAGCTCCTCACGTCTCCATACTTCTCCAAATAATACTTCTTCCGAATAACGGACAAATTCCGGCGCGATCTCTCCATAAGCTTCTCTGGCGCTGGATCGAATTGCTGGATGAGTCATTCAGACACCTCCTCTGAAACAAGGAGCATCTGGGCGATTCCATTACCGAATGACCAATCGGCGAACTCATTTTCGTTAATAATGATAAATACATCTTCCTGGCGCATCGGTACCATTTTGCTGAGCTGATGTGCCAGCTGACGATACAGTCCTGTTTTCTGCCTGACCGTGCGGCCGGACTTGCAGGTGATATAAATAAATACCAATCCATCGCTCCGCGACACGTTCAGATAATCCGGACTGTAATAAAATTCTCCCTTTCCATGAGCATGGAACACCTGAAAACAATCATCGGTAGGTACATCAAAATGATCTACTAACGCTTCCATCATAACCTGACTCATACGCTGCAGTTGAGCGTCGTCATACTGCTGCTCCATATAACCAACCCGGATAAAAGGCATCTTTCACCACTCCTTAAATAGAATGGTTTCAGTGTACGCCATCCTTCTTCATCTATATAATGGAATAAATACATACAATCAATCGATTTTGTCGATAGAGGTGATGAAGATGGATTTAAAAGAGCTTATTGCTTTTCAAACTATTGTGCAGGAGCGAACTTTCTCCCGTGCAGCAGAGAAATTGAACTACGCCCAGTCCACGATCACTAACCAGATCCAGCGTTTGGAAAAGGAGCTGGGCATCCAGTTATTCCAGCGCGGTTGGGAGGTGCAGCTTACTCCGGCGGGACGGATTTTTGCTGCGGAGGTCGATCATCTGATCCAGCATTGGCAGGATACCGCCAAGCTGGCCCGGGCGCTGCAGCATGACGAGATTGGCAGTCTGCGTATAGGTGGCATCGAGTCTGTGATCCATACCGTAATACCGGATGCCGTGCGTCAATTCCAACAGCACAAACCACGGGTCGCCTGCCAGATTACGGCTGGCAATACCGATATGCTGGCCAGAGAGCTGCTTGAAGAAAAGCTGGATTTTGCGATTTGCGGTTCTCCGTCCGATGCGTCTGCTTTTTACTTTGAGCCTCTATATGAAGAGACCACCATTCTGGTCGTTGATCAGGAACACCCACTGTGCGGGCAGCAGGGAATTTTTTTCGATAATGTTCTGGATTATCCGATGACTGCAGGAGGCCATACATGTCTGTATCATCTGCAGCTAGCCAAATATATGTCCAGCTATCGCAAATCTCCGGCTCTACTGAATACGATGACGCCTATCTCGCTAATCCCCCAGATGGTCAGGAACACGCTGGCAATCGGTGTTGTACTGGAGTCCACACCTTTGATCCCAGGGGTGCAGAAGATTGATGTACAGATGGAATTGCCCTCCATTCCGGTCGGGCTGCTGCAGCTGCGCAAACAGCATTACTCTCCGGAATCTTCGGTGGGATTGCTGCAAAGCATTATCAAAAAGCAAATCAACGGCTGAATCCTTTTCCCCCATACAAAGCAAAAGACCGGAGAATCTCTCCGGTCTCATGCTCGTGCTATATAGCTGTACACTTACAGCAATGCTTACTTAATAACAACGTAATCCAGGTTCACCAGCTTGGCATACGTAATGATCTGATCGGTAGTCAGATTGAGGGATACCACGGTGTGGTGACCGCCGCCATTTTCGATCCATGCTCTTACGCCGTCTTGGAAGTTCGGTTTCACTTCCCACAGTACGCGTGCTACCGGCAGGTTCGGTGCTGGAACAGTAGGTTCGAATGCGGATACTTCGTTGATCAGCAGTTTGTAATGCGTACCAAAGTCAGCCATCGATACAACAACACCTTCGCCTGCTTTACCGTCGAATACGAGACGGGCAGGGTCTTCACGATCGCCGATACCCAGTGGGGACACGACTACTTTTGGCTTGCTGCTTGCCAGGGTAGGATCTACTTCCAGCATGTGAGACTGCAGGATCGCTTCCTGTCCGGCTGCCATTTCGTAAGTGTAGTCTTCCATGAAGCCTGTGTTGAGGTTGTGGCTCATGATTTTCAGCTGGCGATCCAGGGCAGCTGTTTTCCAGTCGCCTTCACCGGCAAAGCCGTAGCCCTGTGCCATCAGGCGCTGAACTGCCAGACCCGGCAGCTGCTTCATACCATGCAGATCTTCAAAGTTCGTTGTAAACGCTGTGTATCCACCGTTATCCAGGAAGCGCTTGATCGCGATCTCGTAGCTCGCCTGTACGCGTACACTGGCTTCCCAGTCTTCTTTGCTGTTGGAACCATATTCAAAGTCGTACAGCTCGGCATATTCTGCCATCAGCGCATCGATTTCCTGCTCGGTTACGGCATTAACGTATTCCACGAGGTCGCCGATACCGTAGTAGTCCACGGTCCAACCGAACTGGATCTGTGCTTCCACTTTATCGCCTTCGGTTACGCCAACGTTGCGCATGTTATCGCCGAAACGGGCTACTTTCAGGTTGAATCCTTCGTTGTAGGCAACTGCTACGTCCATCCAGTCAGCGATTTGTTTTTGTACCGCTTCACGTTCCCAGTAGCCGACAACGATTTTGTTTTGCTTTTTGAGGCGGGCATTGATGAAGCCGTATTCGCGGTCACCGTGCGCTGCCTGGTTGAGGTTCATAAAGTCCATGTCGATCGTCGCCCATGGGATGCTTTCGTTGTACTGTGTCGCCAGGTGAAGCAGCGGTTTTTGCAGCAGTTTCGTACCACGAATCCACATTTTCGCCGGGGAGAAGGTGTGCATCCAGGTGATTACGCCTGCCACTTCATCACGGTAGTTGACTTCTTTCATGATGTTGGTGATTTTGTCTGCTGTTACAGCCAGATCCTGCAATACGAGTGGATAAGGCAGTACGCCGCTTGCGTTCAGGGAGTCCGCGATTTTTTGTGCATTGGCTTTGACTTCACCGAGTGCTTCTTCTCCGTACAGATGCTGGGAACCTACGACAAACCAGAATTGTTTTTCTACTGCTGCTGACATGTAATCATCCTCTTTTCCATAATATATGATGTGTGAAAAGGTCGGGCTGGAGCTACGTTACACTGTGGCCGATAGCCAGTCACAGTGTAACGCACCGATGAACAACTTCTTATTTCTGACCGTAGTAAGCGTCTTTACCGTGTTTGCGCAGGTAGTGCTTATCCAGAATATTCTGCGGCAGCTCCTTGGCAAAATGATTCAGTTCACGTGCATACAGGTTCATTTTGCAGACTTCCTCGAGTACAACGCTGTTCACAACAGCAGACTTGGCATCCTTGCCCCATGTGAATGGTGCATGGCCGTGCAGCAGCACTGCCGGAATCGCCATGACGTCCAGTCCGCGCTGTTCGAATGTCTCGATAATCACGCGTCCGGTCTCTGCTTCGTAGCCACGGTCGATCTCTTTCTGATTCAGGAAGCGGGCACATGGTACAGCACCGTAGAATGTATCTGCATGCGTTGTTCCCATAACAGGCACGTCCAGTCCTGCTTGTGCCCAGATCGTTGCCCAGGTGGAGTGAGTATGCACAATACCGCCGATTTGCGGATAGTGCTTATAGAGAACCGCATGTGTCGCTGTATCGGAGGAAGGTCTCATCTCGCCTTCCACTACATTGCCATCCAGATCGACAACGACCATATCGCTTGGCTTCATCGTCTCGTAGCTGACGCCGCTTGGTTTGATAACGAACAGTCCGCTTTCACGGTCGACTGCACTGGCATTGCCCCATGTGAATTTCACCAATCCATGCTTGGGTAGTTCCAGATTCGCCTGATATACTTCTTCTTTCAGTTGCTCTAACATATTAGTTTCCTCCGTTCTCTAACAGATGATCGATAGCTGCCTGCTCAATCGCCAGGCCCTGACGGTAACGTTCCAGGAAGATCTCGAATCCGTGTACATCGGTATCGTCCGGTGTCACTTCTTCGCCTTCTACATCGTGGAATACTTTTTGCTCCAGGAATACATCCAGACTCTCTTCGGCATCCTTGTTGATCATGTAGGATGCCAGCAGCGCCATACCCCATGCTCCGCCTTCACCGGCTGTGGACATTACTGCTACAGGCACGTTCAGTGCTGCCGATACGATACGCTGTCCGACCAGCGGCGTCTTGAACAGACCACCGTGTGCCAGAACGCTGTCGATCTGTACCTGTTCGTTAGTCAGAATATCCATACCGATTCGCAGTGCACCGAATGCCGTGAACAGATGGGTACGCATGAAGTTCGCCAGGTTGAACTTGCTTTCCGGGGAGCGAACGAATAGCGGACGTCCTTTTTCCATACCGGTAATGTTCTCGCCGGAATAGTAACCGTAGCTCAGCAGTCCGCCGCCATCCGGGTCGGCTTCCAGTGCTTTGTTGAACAATACGCCGAACAATTTTTCTTTATCCGATCCGTAGCCCATGGCTTCCGAGAATTCGAGGAACAATCCGAGCCATGCATTGATATCACTGGAGCAGTTATTGGCATGTACCATACCGACAGGACTGCCATCCGGTGTAGTGACCATATCGATCTCCGGATAGACTTTGGACAGTTCCTTTTCCAGGACGATCATGGCAAATACGGATGTGCCGACCGAGATATTACCCGTGCGCTTGCGTACACTGTTGGTCGCAACCATACCGGTACCGGCATCGCCTTCCGGCGGACATAGTGGAATGCCTGTCTGCAGATCGCCATCCGGGTCAAGCAGCTTGGCACCTTCTTCAGTCAATGTGCCGGCCTGCTCGCCTGCACGATATACGTTCGGCAGCAGATCTTCGACTTTCCATGTGTAACCTTTGCCGGCTACATGTTCATTGAACTGCTTGATCATGGACGGGTGATAATTGTGCGAAGTCTCTTCGATCGGGAACATCCCGGAAGCATCGCCGATCCCGATTGCATGATTGCCGGTCATCCGCCAGTGGATATAACCTGCCAGCGTTGTAATGGAAGACAGCTGAGGTACATGCGTCTCTTCATTCAGAATCGCCTGATACAGATGGGCAATGCTCCAGCGCTCCGGAATATTGAACTGGAACATTTCGGTCAGCTCTCTGGCTGCGGCGCCGGTATTGGCATTGCGCCATGTACGGAAAGGAACCAGCAGTTCGCCGCTGCTATCCAGTGCGACATAGCCGTGCATCATAGCGGAGAATCCGATCGATCCTATGGTCTGCAGATTGACACTGTACTGCTCCTGCACGCTTTGCTTCATTTTGCGATAAGCTGTCTGCATACCGTCAATGATCGTCTCCAGATCGTATGTCCAGAATCCATCTTTGAGCTGGTTCTCCCATTCATAGCTACCGGATGCGATCGTCTCAAAGCGCTTGTTGATCAGTACCGCCTTGATCCGTGTCGATCCAAATTCGATACCAAGCGACGTTGCTCCCGCTGTGATCGCTTCCTTCATATCTACCTGACTCATGATCCTGTATCCCCTCTCTGATTGCCGCTTTACATCCATTGGATGGCGTTGTACGCATGCCTTATTGATTTCAGAAAAGCGCTTTCTAAATTGCTCATATCCATAGGATATCTTCTCTGAATTCATACGGGGTCATGCCAATGTATAAATAGATTCTTCGGAATTCAGCACATCTGTCTATCTGAATTCATGTATGTGTTCATGTATGTGATATAGCAACTTGGGGCTGTTCCATTCTCCGGATGAACCAATATTGTCTGTCCTCTCAAAAAGAATGCGCTCTCTTTTTTCGACAGTTCAAGTATATTTTTTGTACGTACATTTGTCAACATTATCTATAATTTATACCTACATAATAACCGTATTAACCTGATTCACTAGAATTTAAGGATTGATTTAGACAAAAATATAGGGTACATTTCTTTACAGAAAGCCATATTTGTACGGTTAATTTGGAGAAAAAAGTCATTTCATTTCCATCCATACCTAATCATGCTAAAATGTGTACGTACAACTATTTAAAAATGAACGGTGTATGGATGAACAACGATGAAAGAAGTGGTTACGTGAAGCCTAAATATCAGGTCATCATTGATGATATAAAAAGTCATATTCTCTCGGGAACGTACAGTGTAGGGACACAGATTCCTACGGAATCAGCTCTGCAGGACAGTTACAATGTGAGCCGGCAGACAGTACGCAAAGCGATTCTGGAGCTGTCGAACGAAGGATTCCTGCGCAGTGAAAAAGGATCGGGAACGTATGTCAGCAATCAGTACCGTATCCGCTCCGGCGGACATACGGCTACCCGAACGATCGGTGTGATTACTACCTACATCTCGGATTACATTTTCCCGTCCATTATTCGCGGCATCGAGAGCCGTCTGAATGAAGACAATTATTCACTGCTGCTGGCCAGCACTAATAATGACGTAGCCCAGGAAAAGAAAGCGCTGGAGATGATGCTTTCTTACGGCGTAGAAGGCCTGATCGTCGAGCCGACCAAGAGCAATCTGTACAATCCCAATATTGCGTACTACCTGTCGTTCAAGGAGCAGGATGTTCCTTTTACGATGATCAATGCCTTTTACGAGGAACTGGAAGTGCCGTTCTTCCGTCTGGATGATGTACAATCCAGCTATCTCGCTACGCGGGAGCTGATCGCCAAAGGCCATACCCAGATCGGTATTATTGCCAAAATGGATGATCTGCAAGGCAAGTACCGGATGAAAGGATATATCAAAGCACTCGGTGAAGCCAAACTGCGTTTTCATCCGGAGCAGGTACTGTCTTTTGATACAGACTCCAAGCCGGATCTCGCCCAGCATCTGGATACTTTTCTCAAGGAGAATCGGGATATGATGACAGCCATAGTGTGTTATAACGATGAGGTAGGGCTGGAAGTGGTACATGCCTGTCGAAGGCTGGAGATTTCCATTCCGGATGACATGTCGATTATCGGCCAGGACAATTCCTATATCGCCAAAAATGCCAGCATCAAGCTGACGACACTCACCCATCCACAGGAACAGATGGGGCGCGATGCCGCTGAGTGGATCATCAAGAAGCTGCAGGGCAAAAAGGATCTGCCGGATAATACGTGCTATGAGCCGGTACTGATCGAAGGCGAGACGGTGAAAGAGATGGAGATTGAATAATTGCGATTTATAGTTAGTGTCACAGCATAATAAAAAAAGACCGCAGAGAAAACTGGCGGTCTTTTCTTTAACTTACATATAATCAACAATCTTGTATTCTTTGGTGGCATTGATCCAATTCAAAGTAAATGTATGATGATCTTTCGTAATAAATCGATAGGACTGGGGATCACCCTCTACGATAAAGTTTGCAAGATCCAGTTGTTCCGGTTGGTGAATATGAAAATAAGAATCTACTGCTCCATGCTTATTAGCTCTTAGAAGAATAAACTCGCCCCGAGTCTGATCGGTTAAATAATGATTCATTAATTTCTTGGTTATTTTCTCATCGAAATTTTGGTTTAGGGTCGCTTTTACTTTCTTTAAATCTGTACCGTATTGAGGATTTAGCACAGGTTCAACCTTAGGTTGATATGTAGTATTTTTTTCGAAAATATCAGTTGTATTCGATACAGCCTCTTTTAATACTTGGAATGCTTCTTGCTTGGAATCCGGTAATTTTTCTTCCTTGGAGCAGCCGGACAATATTAAAAACAAGATCATTAATACACTCAAAAACCGAAAAAAATTCATCCATCAATCCTCCCTAATGATTTCATTTATATATATTTTTAACATATTTAGTAACTTTAATATACTATAAATAAAATCCCTACCTATACTTTGGCAACCATATGTATATCACATATACGCTTATATCGGCTATTACACTCAACACCATATTACCCGCATTGACCCCTAACTATATGCAACAAAAAGACGCCATTTCAGGCGTCTTTATTTTTATGTTGAAGTATTGGAAGAGCACTGTTCAAAAGCTCACGTTACCGACAATTATTCCATCGACTCAAAATGACTGATCAGTGCCAGTGCTTCTTCATGATCCGGCTCAACCTCCAGCAGTTTGCGCAGGTACTTCTCTCCCTCTTCGATCTGATCCAGTTCAAAGCAGCTGATCGCGAGGCAGTAATAGACGGTCGATACGACTTCTTCCTTTTCCCCGGCAACAGAGATTTCCAAAAAACGCTTGGACTGCTCGTACATATCCATCTCGAACAACACCAGACCGATATCCAGTGCCAGATCATAATGCTGGTGCTCCATTACATAATACGAAGACCACATGGTCTCGATACCGCTCAGGATGTCCTCTTTCTCGTCATCCGTCGCCTCCGGCATCAGGCTGGAGATCTGCTTGGTCGTCTGGATAAAGAATTCCGCATCATAGCCACCCAGCCGCCAGAAGCTTAAGATCTGTTGTAGTCCCAGGCTGTCCAGATGCTGATCTACCCACAGCTTCAGACTGAAGAATTCATCCGGTCCAAACCGCTCTACAGACCGTCGATATGCCAGTCTCATATTCGGATACTTGGCTGACTGCTCCAGGCTCAGAATACAGCCGATATTGATGCTGCTGTAATGCTGGGTCGGGAATAATACCTCTGCGCCCCGCTGCTCATATACTTGCTGCATCGCATGGTAGTTGGCGGTAAAAGAAAAGCTGCCGTGCAGGATCAGCTCAGGCGGTTCGGCGAATTGCCATTTCTCCATCAGATGATCGCCTTTATCCGCCGTAATCAGCAAGAATCCGGCATCGGACAGTGCATTCAGCCGATCCAGGCAGGTAAATGCGGCTGCCGGGAACAGAATATGCGAGTCTTCCATATGTTCCTGATACATGGCGATTACGCTGCGATACGGGTAATCATCCTGTTCATATTCCGGGGCGTGACGGTACGTATAGTCCAGCTGAATCTGGCTGATACGCTCGGAAGCTTTGAGGACGCCATTGGATTCGGGATATTTTACCGCTACATCTACTTCATGGACTTTGCCGTCTCCGATATAGATCAGATCCTGCGGAATCCCATCGAAAAAGTAATTGGCGACAACCAGCACAGGCTGTTTGAGATCGCCCTGCTTAATGACTTTTCCGGATACAGCCAGATGAAGTTCTGTGTCCTCAACCGCATTGAATCGTGCAAAATCCACAATTCCTTCGGCAATAAAGGACTGCAGCGCAGGATGCTGCTGCCAGGCTGTTACATTGTTCATCGCCAGATCCGTCATCACATAGCAGAAATTCGGTACATCAATGCCCGCATACTCGATCAGCTCGCGCAGCTCATGAATGACATGATAAGCGAGACGACCGGCACCCGCGCCTAATTCCACAATGTATACCGGTTCCGAACCAAATCCTTGATTCGCCCGGTCTTGCAGAAATCCGAAGATCATCTCCGCATAGGCATCACCGATCATCGGATTACTCGTTACATATTGAGGCACCTGATCGTTACTCCAGGCTCTCAGCCCTTCTTCTTCATAATATTCCCATAATAGATTCCATATCGGTGCTTCACTGAAGCGATAAACCTGGTTGTTATGCTCTGTCATAAATATAATCCTGCTCTCTCAAAGTTAATAAGGGTAGTGCTTTATAGGGGTGATTCCAGGGTCGAATGTCGGTCAATTACAGCAGTGCATGAAATGTCCGTTACTTGCGCTACAGCAATCAGTATACCATTACGATTGCACCCCAGACAGCCTTTTCCGGGTAAACAATAAAGAAGTCTTGCACAGATACATCATCCATTCATTTCTCTAGGATCAATCGAGATTTTTTTATTTTTTTCAAAAGTCTATTGTAAATGGAACCACGTTCCGTATATAATCGGAACATGGTTCCGCTTGATACTTATACATACCACACCCAGACAGCGACAGCCAACATTTGATCCGAAAAGGAGATTAATTTAAACATGGAAATCACAATGAGTGTCCCGACTCCCATTCTTTCGTATAGTCCGTTGGTGCTTCCTGTTCTTGGCCGTCCTGTCGATCTGCATATCAAAGTTACTGCACCTGCTGAGGGAGATAATCTGCCCATTATTCTGCTCTCTCATGGACAAGGGCCTTCCAATCATCTGTCTTCGCTGCATGGATACGCGCCACTCGTCGATTTCTGGGCAGCGCACGGGTTTGTCGTAATCCAGCCTACCCATCTCAGCTCCCGCACACTGGATCTTGGTTCGGATCATCCTGAAGCGCCGATGTACTGGCGTTCCCGTGCTCAGGATATGATGTATATTCTGGATCATCTGGATGCGATTGAATCTGCTGTGCCGCTGCTTGCCGGACGTCTGGATCACAGCCGTGTTGCTGCAGCAGGTCATTCCATGGGTGGCAATACGATCAGTCTACTTCTCGGCGCCAGCCTCACCGATCCCGTAGATGGAACCGACGTGGATCTGAAGGAACCCCGGATCAAGGCAGGTATACTGCTCGCTGCACCTGGCCGGGGCGGCGATGCACTCAGCGAATTTACTGCACAGAATTATCCTTTCTTCTCGACGATGCATTTCACAGGTATGGATACGCCTGCGCTCGTCGTAGCTGGTGACCAGGATGCTTCCCGTCATCTGACAGTAGTGGGCCCCGACTGGCATACCGATCCTTACGTCCTCGCACCGGGTCCCAAAGATCTGCTCACCCTGTTCGATGCAGGTCACGGACTGGGCGGTGTATCCGGCTATGATGTGGCTGAGACAACCGACGAGAATCCAAAACGGGTGGCCTTGGTGCAGCAGCTCACCTGGGCTTATCTCCGCAGCCAACTATATCCGGGTGATACTTCCTGGGAAGCTACCAAGACAGTGCTGGCAGAAAGCGACAATCCGATGGGTCGCATTGAATCGAAGTAAGATTGTACCTTATACCTGATCAAATAAAAAAGGAAGCCATCCTCGTGGCTTCCTTTTTTATCATATGCTTTGTTTAAACCCTATCCTGAATCACAACCAAATATCCGCTATCTTCCTGTGGTTGCTGGAATGGCAAAATAATGTTCCTTCTATATAAATGAATTCAACATCAACCAATCGCTCAACCCTTCTGCATCCCGATGACTCTGCCAGCTTAGCGATTCGCCCGGTAGCGCAGCCCATCTACGAGCAGGCCTACCATGTGACGCGCCTGCTGTGGGTCTCCTTTTGCTCCAGCTGCGCAGAGACTTGCGCCTGCACGCAGCAGATCATCCGGCTCGGCATCTGCACCGATTTCGCCAGCTGTTGCCGCTGTCTCCAGCAGATCGGCCAGCGCCGGTTTGAGTCGCTTGTCAAAGTAGGCCGGCAGCATCTCATATGCCGGATCACCTGAATGCAGTGCCGCAGCAAGTCCGCGCTTGGCAGTAATAAAGTCCACATACCGCTGCATCCATCGTGCCAACGCTTCTCCTGGCCCGTACTGTGCAGACAATTCTGTCGCTGCATCGGCGCAGGCATCGACCTCCTGCCGAAAGACCGCTTCGATCAGATCCGAACGTTGCGGGAAATGGCGATAGACTGTACCGACACCCACTCCTGCCTGCTCCGCAATCTCCCGTACCGGCGCATCCACTCCCGAAGAAGCAAATACATTCATCGCTGCCTGCAGCAGAGAATCCATATTGCGCTGCGCATCTGCCCGTATACGACGGGGCTGGGATTCTACATTTTCTGCATATTCTGTCATAGCGGATTTCTTGTCATTCATAACTGTATCGCCTCCTTCTATAAAGCTGGTAATTTAATCTTATTTTCAAAACGATCCGAAACCCTATATCTAAATAATTATATTATGAGTCATTTTGCAGCTCAATGATCCCTTACTTCTTACTAACATTTCGCTTGATACTCCAGCCCACATTTTTCCAGACAAATATCATCTATATCCGTTTTTATTTTCCTTATTGTGTTAATAGTTATTAATAATTGGTTTTTATTCAATAAAAAGGAGGAATGGTTTACACACAACGATTGAAGGGGCGGCATGCTTATCTTACCAGCATCCCACTTACTTAAGTAATCTATGAAACACATATTTGTTAGGGTCCCACTACTATATTATAAGGGGAGTACATGAATGAAAAAATGGATAGCATCCGGGAGCATTTTCGCTTACAGCAGATATGCGTTACTATTCGTTATGCTTATGTTTGTATCTTATTTGGTACCATCTACTGTAACAGAAGCTGCAGGATCTGTGTTAAATAACGGGAAATTACGTTTTGGTGATGGAACAGCAAATTCGATCAACGAGAACGGTAATCTTTTGCAGCCCTTCTATTATGGAACGGTAAATGGAGTACCCGATTGGTATCAACTTACTTTTAGTACGTATCCATTAGACAATTCTTTTGGAATTGGAGGAGATGGAACGACAGAGTGGAATCAAAACGGTACTATTATAGAAAATCCTTTATTGGAAAATCAGGTAATTAATACATCAGGGTATGTTAATACCGGAAACAATACAGGATATGGAACCATTATTTCTACAGGAGATATTACGATTAATGGACAGTTACTTGAAGTACGCAATACGTATAATCTTGGACAAGATGCTTCCTTTGTCAGAATTAATACGCAGATTACGAATAAAAGCAACAGCCCGGTGAACAATTTGCGCTTCTGGACAGGTACCAGAGATGATTTTGTAGGGAGAACAGACTCACCTACCAAACTCAGAGGTAACCTGGAAACAGGAGGATTCCAGAAAATCACGAGTCCCGAACAGCGCGCTGCATCACTTGAAATTTACTCTGGAGATACAGGTGTTTTATTCTATTCTCCCTCCGATCGAGCCAATGTATCCATTAATTCATGCTGTGAATTCACAAATGCAACCAGCCAGAATCCTGCTTCATCTGAGATTCAAGCAACCGACGATGGCTCCTATGCCTTGTTCATTCGTATGAAAGACCTGGCTCAGGGAGAGAGCGACCAGTTTACATGGTACTATGCAGCTGGCGATCTCGACAAACTCGGAGATGTAGCGGAAGATGTAGCAGGCGAAGAACAGCCGTCCACTCTTGTGCCACCCGGTGGTATCACGACAAGTGCAGGTGACGAAGAAGTCGGATTAAACTGGAATACTGTTACAGGCGCTACGTACTACAACATATACAGAGGAACATCTTCATTAGCTTATGATCCAGTACCTATCGGTACTGTAAGTGGGGATACTTATCACTATACAGTACCGAATCTTACAAACGGTACTACGTATTATTTTGCGATCACATCAGGTAATACGAGTGGCGAGAGTCCATATTCCAATGAACTGGTTGTTCAGCCCCGTTCGCTGACACCTGGCGCACCGGAACTGCTTGCTCCTGCTCCAGGCAACAGAAGTGTCAATCTCATCTGGAATCCTGTAGACTTGGCGAGCGGTTATAAAGTATACATGCGTGAAGCCTCGGGTAATTTTGGAGAGCCTATAAGTACAGTCAGCCAATCGGTGTACAGTCATAGCGTAACAGGCTTAACGAATGGTACCACTTATTACTTTGCCATCAAGGCGATTAATGGAGGCAGAGAGAGTGGTTATTCCAATGAAGTAAGTGCTGCTCCCTTCACTGTTCCTTCGGCACCAACAGACGTAAGGGCCAGCTCGGGAAACCATCGTGCAACTATTACCTTTACACCGCCGACAGATAATGGAGGCAATACGATAAGCGGATATGAAGTGATTGTATCCCCTGGAGGACAAACAGTAACCGGAACGCAAAGTCCGATTACCATCAACGGATTAACCAATGGTCAATCTTATACATTCACAGTGGTAGCAGTCAGCAGCGGAGGCCGAAGTACAGCATCCGAGGTCTCCAATACAGTGACACCAAAAAGAGACAAGGACGATGACGACGACGATTCAACTCCATTACCATCTACAAGTTCGCCATCATCCGGTAATTCAGAGCCTTCAGCTCCATCTGCTCCAGCACCAGCAACATCCAGTGCAGAACTGCAGGTTAATGGTGTAACGAATGATGCAGCTATTATTACGACGGCTACGGATAATGGACAGACCACATCAACAGTTACATTTGATGCTGATCGACTGAAGGATATTGTTGCATCAGCCGGAACCGGTGCTCTGATTACAGTTCCAGTCAACACCAACGCTGATGCTGTCAATGTTCAATTGCAGGGAACAATGCTTAATATACTGCAGCAGCAGCAGGCTATTGTACAGGTGAAGACAGAGGAAGCTCTGTATACCCTGCCTGTATCGCTCATTAACAGCCAATCGCTCTCCAGTCAGCTGGGAACAAATACGGATAATATTATGCTGCAGATTCGAATCGCAGTCCCTACAGCCCAGATGAATTCTACTATTGAAAGTGCTGCTTCCAGAGAAGGCTTTACAGTCATTGGACAGCCAATGACCTTTACGGTTACAGGGATATATGGTGAGAAAACTGCCGAAGTCTCTGACTTCAAGGAATATGTGGAACGCAGTATCGCTCTACCACAAGGAACAGATCCGAATCAGATTACTACAGGAGTAGTCATTAATGCAGACGGCACTGTACGCCATGTTCCTACCGAAGTGGCTCAAAATGCCGGAATATACTATGCGAATATTAATAGTCTGACCAACAGTACGTACGCGCTCATATGGAATCCTGTTACTTTCCAGGATGTACAGCAAAATTGGGCACGTGATATTGTAAATGATATGGGCTCACGCAAAATTGTCGAAGGTGGAAGCAACAACAACTTCCAACCGGGTCAGGAAATCACACGAGCAGAGTTCGCAGCTATTATGGTACGCGGACTAGGCATGCAGCCTGAAACCGTATCCGGTCAGTATAAAGATGTCGCTCCGGAAGCCTGGTATAACGGCTATATTGGTGCAGCACAGAAGTATGGCTTGATCAACGGGTTCCAGGATGGTACCTTCCGTCCTAATGACAAAATCACTCGTGAACAGGCTATGGTTATTGTAGCCAAAGTTCTGGACAACACAGGACTGCACAGCAAGATTAAATCAAATTCTGCAAATAGCAGCCTGAATTCTTTCTCGGATGCAAGTAAAGTTGGTGCCTGGGCATCTTCCGGTATTAATGCCAGTCTGCAATCGGGTATTGTAACAGGAAGAACAGGCTCTACACTGGCACCAAAATCGTATATTACCAAAGCTGAAGCAGCCGCTATTATTAGCAGATTGTTGCAAAACTCAAGCCTTATTTAATAAATATAATTTAAAAAGCAGTGACCAGATTTCGAATATCTGGTCACTGTTTTTTTATCTTTTTATCTCTGAAATGAATTTTAAGCGTACCCACCTGTAACTATTTCATGTATCGGTTACGTGAGCACTCTGAATACTTCTTTTTGCTTTGCGAACTCGCAGAGAATACAGCACCAGCAGCAGAATAAACCATAGCGGCGTACACAGCAGCGCCGGACGTGTCTCCTGGGCGATCAGCATAATTACCAGGATCGCAGCGAACAGTGCCAGTACCGCATAGTTGATAAACGGAGTCAGAGGCGCTTTGAACTTGGATGCCTGGTGCAGATCGCGGCGGTTTCTTTTGTATCGGATATGGCAGACCAGAATCACGCCCCATACCCAAATAAAGCAGATCGCACTGATCGATGTTACAATCTCAAAAGCCTGTCCCGGAATCAGCTTGCTCAGCAACGCGCCACCGGAAATAACCAGCGTCGATACGAACAAGGAGCTGCTTGGTACATGATTGCGGTTAAGCTCACCAAACTTCTGGGGAGCCTGCCCTTTACGACTCAGATTATACAAAATACGGCTGGTCGAGAACATGCCGCTGTTGCACGCGGATGCTGCCGAGGTTAGTACGACAAAGTTGATAATGCCTGCTGCTACCGGAATACCAACCAGAGTAAATGTACGTACGAACGGACTTTCTGCCGGACTCAGCTGTGTCCACGGATTGATGCACAGCAATACGATCAATGCGCCTACATAGAAAAACAGAATGCGCAGCGGAATCTTGTTGATCGCTGACGGAATATTTTTCTGTGGATCTGCCGTTTCCGCGGCCGATACACCGACCAGCTCCACACCCACATAGGCGAAGACGACCATCTGGAACGAGAACAGGAACCCGGTAACCCCATTCGGGAAAATGCCGCCGTGCTCCCACAGATTACGGACGGTGACCGAGCCTGCATCAGTCTTGAAGCCCATGATCAGCAGCACGACACCAAGCCCGATCAATGCCAGAATCGTGATCACCTTGATCAGGGCGAACCAGAATTCCAGTTCCCCAAAATTCTTGACTGTCATCAGATTGAGCCCGAGCAGAATAATCAGGCACAGGACTGCCGGCATCCACTGCGGAATATCGAACCAGTACTGCACATATACGCCCACGGCGATCACATCCGCCATTGCGGTCATAATCCAGCAGAACCAGTAGGTCCAGCCGGTAATAAAAGCGGCTTTGGGTCCCAGATAATCTTCGGCAATATCCGTGAACGACTGGTAGCCTGCTTTGGAGAGCAGCAGCTCACCCAGTGCTCTCATCACGAAAAAGATAGCCATGCCGACGATCAGATACGTGATAATAATCGAAGGTCCTGCCTTCTCGATCGCTTTGCCCGATCCGAGGAATAACCCGGTTCCAATCGTACCTCCGATCGCAATCAACTGTACGTGCCGATTGGCAAGTTCTCTTTTTAATTCTTTCTGTGCCATGCTGATTTCCCCCTCAATCCTTGCGTAATTTACGTAAAAGTCCATAAAAAAAGAGACTGGATGTCATCCAATCTCCGGTGCACAAGAATATCAAAATATACACCTGCCCTATGGATCGCAATGATCCGCATGACAAATATATATTCGGTACTCTTCTGTCCTTTTGCCTGAGATTGTGAACCCTTCGGCGCCGCGGTTAATCCGCAGTCTCTCCAGAAGCTGCTCCTGCTATAGTGTGATCCATAGCAATCATAGCCCTTGAATAATTATGAAGTTATAAAACGGTATTGCTATGCTACCATATTACCGGCAATGTAAGCAATCCATCAGTGAAAAAAATTACAATTGCCTTTTTTATCCTTTTCATGTCTTTATATACTCCATGCTTAACCGAGCGCCTGTTTTTCTTCACCCGGCTGAGGTTTACGGTAAAATCGAATAAACATTAACAGTCCTACTAATGCCACAATAATACCTGACCAGAAAAACCATACCTGGACGCCATACCGGTCCACAACCGGGCCAGCCAGTGCGAGTCCGATCGGCGAAGACAGCAGTCCTATACTCGTAATCAGTGACAGAACCCGCCCCAGCATCTCCGGTTCATAGGCTTTCTGGATCATCGCCATATACGGACCGTTGAATAATGGAGCCGCCGCGCCCATCAGAAAAGACAAGGCAGCGAATCCCCAAAATGCTCTGCTGCCAATCATGCCGCTCAGCATACAGGTTATTCCGATAATGCCCAGACTCAGACTGATATAAGTGGAATCTTTCCATTTGGAAGCCAGTACGGACAGCAGCATACTGCCCAGGATCATCCCTATGCCAAATACGGCTTCGATCAGACTGGCACTGTATCCGCCGCGTCCAAAGTGCGACAGTGTCATTAGTGGAAATAGCATCGCCAGCGGCATAAATACGACACTGAATACAGCCATGGCGATGGTGATCGTCACAATGGATTGATCCGAGATCCATGTCTTCCAGCCCAGAATGAATTCCCGGCGAAAGGAAGGCTTCTCCTGAATCTCCTGCTTGGGTTGATCGATACGAACCAGCATCAGCATCGTATTGGCGATCAATGCCCCTACGACATCGAGCAGCAGCAATGTTCCCAGCGAAGTAGCCGAATATACGGCAATACCCAGCGCCGGTCCCAGCACACTGGAGGCAGAGAATACGAGCTGGTGCCAGCCGGCTACCCGTGTCAGCTGATCCTCCGGCGCAATCAGCGGAATCGCTGCCTGAAAGGAAGGTCCATGAAAAGCCGAAGCTGCCGAGCGGACAAACAGCACCACATAGACCACCCATAGACTCGGCTCTCCTGCCAAATAATACAGCCCGAGTGCAAGGCTGGATACCGCTATTACGCTGTCCGCTACGATCATGGTAATCTTGCGATTCCAGCGGTCCAGCCATACTCCGATAAAGGGGCCGAGCAGTGCCTGCGGCATAAACCCAACCAGCGCAGCAATCATTAATATTGAAGCCGAACCTGTGGTCTCGGTCAGATGCCAGATAATAGCGAATTGAACCATCGAGGAAGTCAGGATCGAGAAGATCTGTCCACTAAAAATGAATGCGAATTTCCGTTTCCAATCTGCATGCATAATGATACCCTCTCCTTTTCTGTACATTTGAAGCAACAAAAAAGCAGATCTGTGCCCATAGGGGCTCCGATCTGCTTCATAACGTACAGGAACATAGCAGGACAACATAACATACAGCCGTCCGGATCGCGTTCAATGTCCATATACGTAAAGATAAGCATCACAAAAGAAGCCCTCCTCAACAGGGATTTTTCTTTTTCGGCTGCTTAACGTAAACGCATGGAATGAATCATTGAGCGCCATCCTCCTTTGTATTAGATGGGTTCATACTATCATTAAAGTAATTATATGTAAATTAAAGAACGAGAGAATTCTGTCTATATATCGTATACATGCCAAAAAGAGAAAGAGACCTTAATGTCTCTTCCTCTTCTGAATGTTTGAACAATTTGCCAGCTTATGTAGCCAGTCGTATACCTCTTAGTTCAACGTCTGATGATCTCGTCTTGCATAGGTTTCCTTAATTGTCCCTACCGTAAATGCTCCAATGACCAGCAGCACACCCGAAATCAGGATCATGACCGGCATCGATGAACCAAGTGCCGGGAACAGGGCAAAGCTCAGACAGGAAGCAATAATCTGCGGTAGGCAGATACTGCCGTTGAACAGACCCAGGTACGTACCCATATTTTCCCCGGACAATGCATTAGTCAGCATAGTGAAAGGGAAAGTCATCATCGCTGCCCAGGCAATACCGATCAGCAGGAAGGATACGACCAGGGCTCCCTGGCTATGAATGAAGAAGACCGAGCCGAACCCGATACCTCCCAGCACCAGACTGAGTGCATACCAAATTTTGCGTTTGTTGTTCGACATGTTGGCGAGTACGAGTGACCACAGTACAGCGGCTACCGATTGTACTGCCGACAGAATACCGAACCAGTTACCCGCCGCCTGATACGCAGCAGTGGAAGGATCGGCTGTGTTCCATACATTTGCTGCGACCGCTCCGGTACCGTAGGTCCACAGATACTGGAATCCCATCCAGCAGAACAGCTGTACCAGAGATACCGTCCAGAATACCCGTGGTGCAGTGCGCAGCAGACTCCACATGCCTGCTTTGGGCTTGCTGGTCTCATCTGTAATACCGTGGTAGGCTGCATATTCAGCTGGCGTATATTCTTTGACTTTGAATACCGTGAATAAACTGCAGACGATCAGCACAACAGCGCCGACATAGAACGAAATAACAACAGACTGCGGAACCACGCCCGGAGCTGCATTATTCGAGACGCCCAGCATCGTCAGCAGGAACGGGAAAATACAAGCGATAACCGCACCGCTATTCGACAGAAAGCTCTGGATGGAATAGGCAAATCCCTTTTGCTCCTCGTTGACCATATCGCCAACCATCATTTTAAAAGGCTGCATGGCTACGTTTGAGGATACATCCATAAACAAAATCGTAATCGCGCCAAACGTGAGCGCTGCCATTGGACCAAATCCAAAGCTGCCCGAGTTCGGCAGCAGGCACATCACGATAACCGCAACAATAGCACCCATCAGCAGGTACGGAATCCGTCTTCCCAGCCTTGGCATCCATGTGCGATCCGAGAAATAGCCCACTAGTGGCTGTACAATCAGCCCTGCCAACGGCGGCAGGATAAAGAAGAATCCAAGGCTATGAGGATCGGCACCAATCGTCTGAAAAATGCGTCCCATATTGGAACTCTGCAGTGAGAACGCCATCTGTACTCCCAAAAATCCAAAGCTGATCATCCAGATCATGTGAAGGGGAAGCGCAGGCAGTTGCTGACGGGTAACTTTTTTGCCTTTTTTATTAAGCTGTTCTGCTAACATAATATCCTCCTAATCCGATTCCATAGATTGTTGCTGTTCTTCATCGGTAATGGCCAAGAAGCCGTGTTTGCGCAATCGTTTGCTCAAAAGCCAAAGTAAGGGTTTTCAGTAAACTATGTAAGCTAAAGTGTAAATAATTGCGTGTTACCAAGGTTCCTGGGATAACTGTGTAGAAACAGACGATTGAATATGTAGTGCATTTGGTATGAAATTATAAGTTATTATAGTATTATCTTGCGATTTATGCAACCGTTTGCATCAAAGGATATGTAAAAATATTTATCCATTTTGTGAATACTGTTCTAATCGGACAACAAAAAGGTACTGGTTCTTTTCAAAACCAATACCCTTTTTGACTTTGGTATGTAAATGAACCTAGACACGGGCAGCCTATCTGCTTGCTAAAAGTGTACGTTAATTAATAACATCTTCTGCTATCCTTTGACGGTAGACTTCGAAATGAGCTTCCATGCAAATGGACCGGTCATGAACAATGCCCCTGTCAAAAGAAAACCAGATCCATATATAAGCAGACTTGTATCTTGCGCGGGTATTAGTAATCCAGCTCTATAAATAGATTCTCCGCGCGCCGTCGTCATGAGAACATCGATACCTTGAAATAGAAAATACACACCAGCCGCCAAGCACAAGATCATCACTACTTTTTTCATTACTTACCTCCCTTCTATATGAACAATATAATAAAAAAGGTCTTCATCACCCAGTCCCAATTGGTATTTTAATACAGAAACCGCCACAAATAAAACGTTGCATATGATTCCCATAGCGACCACCCGGCAGACAGCTCCAAAATATGTGCCTTGGTCGGCTTGGCCTCCAGACCCAGTACATGCTTAATCGAGTTATGCAGCCCTACATCGTCAATTGGAAAAGCTGACGGCATTCGTAGACAGCGCATCAGCACATAATGAGCCGTCCATGGACCAATGCCGCGGATCTGTACGAGCATTTTCTCCGCCTGTTTCACATCTGTGGCCTGGAGCAGCTGTTCCTTGGACAATGTGCCTTCGGCAATGCGTCTGGCGGTATCGATCAGGTACTCGCATTTCTTCACGGTCGTGATGCCGGCAGCAGACAGCTGCTCTACCGTCAGGCCAGCAATTTGCTCAGCGGTAGGGAACAGCCAGTAGGTCTGCCCTTCCCGTACCAGTGCCTGTCCGAAATGCTCGACGAATCTTCTTTTGAGCGTGTAGGCAAATCCCAGATTGATCTGCTGCCCCAGAATTCCCCAGCAAATCGCTTCATACAGATCCGGAATGCCCATATTGCGCAGGCCGTAAAAGGATACTACCGCTTCCTTGAGCAGTGGATCACTTTTGGCCATTGCATAAAAAGGCCCCAGGTCGGTACCCAGATCAAACCAGTCATACACATACCTGGCTACACCAGCACGTAGATCTGCCGCCTTCCAATCCGGCTCGTCTATAAATTGAATCCGTATATGCGTGTTCTCATGAGCACTGATCCTGACCACGGTTGCCTGCTGGTTGACGGCGATCGCTTTGTAGATGCTGCCGTCTTGCAGTGTGTACAGAGATTCATTGGTCGCCGTCGCCAAATGGCTGTAATTTTCGGCAAAGCTAAATTCACGTGGAACCGGAATCAGAATATCGGCACCATCATCGTGCCAGCATGCAGGTGTTGCGGACAGATCGGTATGGGTATCGGGCTGCTGCTGTGACGACAGGGAATGTTCTGGATGAGCGTTGGACATAGGATGCAAAGCCTCCGTTCATATTCTCCATAGAGAGATGGGTTATTCCCCTATTAACCGTCTGACTCTATTCGTTAACTGTATCTGCTCCAAAAGAGTGACTATGCGTGTATCTTTTACCGACAAATAAGCTGCTTTTGTACCTTAATCCTTGCTATACTGGTTTCAACTGGAAATCAACTTTACCCGAAAGGATGTGTCATTTCATTTCACACAAAAAAGTAACCTGGCTGGAGCTGTTCTACGATCTGGTCTATGTCGCTGCCGTCTCGATCACTGCACATGTGCTGGCTCACTCGCATCATGGCACGATCCCACTAGATGTCATTCTGAAATACATACTGATTTTTGTTCCACTCTGGTGGGCCTGGACGGGCTTCACCGTATACGTTAACCGTTTTGGACAGGACGATAGCGTCCAGCGGATCGCCTACTTTGTACAGATGGTGTTCGTCATTATGATGGCGGCGAGTATCAATCTGGATTTTGGAGCGTATTATCTGTTCTTTATGCTCGGCTATGTAGGCATTCGTCTGTCTACCGTATTCATGTATATGCGCGGCTGGATGCAGCGGGAAGGCGAACCCCGCCGTATCTCCCGCTATCTGGCGATTAGCTTCCTCATCGGGGCACTGATCAGCTTCTCATCCGTACTGGTGCCGGGAGATGGCAAATTCATCGTGCTGTACACCGGTATTGTGGTCGATATTCTGCTGCCGCTGCTGGGGCGCCGCCGTGTACTGAGCAAGCTGCCGGTACATCATCCGCATCTGCTCGAACGATACGGACTGGCGACAATCATCCTGCTGGGCGAGCTGATTCTGGTTATTGTCAATGGACTGCGTGAAGATCATATTACCGGGGCGACTGTCATATCTGCTGTACTCGGATTCATCATCGCGGTATCGGTCTGGTGGCACTACTTTGAATCGTCGGAGCATATCGCCGGGGAAGACCGCAAAAGCTCCGGACAGTCTGTCATTTACGGTCATCTGCTGACGTTTATGTCGCTGGGGATCGTCGCCAACGTGGTACATTACGGCTTCCACCATGAGCTGAATGCGAGTAGCTTTGCCTGGCTGTCAGTGGCGGGATTTGTGCTGTATGCGATATCGGCAGCGATTATTTTCCTGCCGGGCAAGCATCGGGCGCAGATCGCCCGTAGTCTGATACGTACGGCTGTGTTTGTACTGGTGGCAGTAGTGGTTTTACCTTTGCTGTCTTCGGTGGAGATGATCTATGCGGCACTGGCGGTTTGTTTTGCAGGGTATGGTTTGGCGGAAGGTATTGTACGTAAACGCGGCAAACAAGCGGGGAACTGAGATACTAATCTGAACCGCTGTTTATAATGCAGAATTAAGCTAAGACAAAAATGGATATAAGATAGCACACTTCATTTTCCGAAAAAAGTATGCCTAACAGGAACAGCTTGGATATGTATCGTCTATCCTGCTGTTTCTTCAATTAGTGATCAAGAACACCCAAGCTTATTAGATCAGATATATACATAAGAAATTCAGCTAGAATACGAATATATGTCGCAATCATACAATAATCATCTGTTTTACAATCGCGATATTTTAAGGAGTGTCTATTCAATGTCTTCTACTGTGTTAAAAAACAATGTACATACCGAGCGCATAACAGCTCTTGACCAGCTTAGAGGCTTTGCCTTATTGACTATTTTTCTGGTTAATCTTAATAAATTCGGTGGCTTAAATCTGGATCATATGTTCTGGATATATTCTTCCTTTTCTTTATCCGATCGCCTGCATGAAATTATTTATATTCTTTTTGGTAATAGTTCCCGTCCTCTGTTCGCCTTTATGTTTGGAATTACCATGGTTATTGTGTATAATCATGCGATTCAGCGACAGCTCAATCCCTATCTCATCTTATTCAGAAGAATGTTTATTTTACTTTTAATTGGGACGGCACATTATTTATGGATTTGGGATGGCGATATCTTATTCATGTATGCTTTGGATGGGATTTTACTTTTACTCTTTGTATCAATGCCGGCTTGGCCACTTTTTATGTTTGGACTGTTGGCCATGTTTCTGTATCAGCCTGCACCTGTGCCTATATCATTATTTATAAATGGAACGAATATGGATATTTCGGATTACTTTGTAATTTTGTCTACAAGTAACCATTGGTTTCTAAAACCATTAACGTGGTTGCATCCCAATTTTTCTGATGAATTTAGTGAAGCCATGCAGCATCTAAGCTTTTTCCTATTTGGTATGTCAGCATATCGTGCAGGATTATTTCATCTCAAGCACCCGACTTTTAAAGGAATAATTGGCTGCATATTCTTGGCAATTGGAGTATGGGGAAAATATCAAATTTACACTTCAAATGATTTCCAATGGTTAAATCTGACGATCATCTGGGACTTTTCTGTTTCTATTGGATTTGCTTTAATCTTTCTGTTTCTTTCTTCATCCAGGTTCTCTTGGTTGGTTCATCCGTTTGCCTGGATTGGCCGTATGAGCTTAACCAATTACTTAATGCAATCCTTAGTGTTTGGTTCTATTTTTATAGGAGGAAGCATGGCTGCTTTAGGTGAAATTGCTTTCGTTCCTCCGATCCCGTTTGCGGCTTTACTACCGATTGGAATTGTATTCTTTATACTTCAAATTGGGGTTAGCAAGCTGTGGCTTAAGCACTTCAATTATGGCCCTGTTGAATGGCTATGGCGTACGGGGACTTACTGGAATGTCTCACCGATGCGACGCAAGGAAAGAAAAACAGCTGCTGTACGTCATGCAGATGAATAGATGAATTTCCAAGATATCACTTGGATTGCTTTCTGTTAAAAAATAAAAATAACCAAAGTTGCCTATGATCATCTCGTTTAAACATCATTTCATTTTGCACGTTAAAAGGTCACTTCTTAAAATCAGAAGTGACCTTTTACATATTACTTTATAGATTTAACCTGTTAATTGTTCTCAATTGCTGAGTTGATAGTATTCATGATCTTCGTATAATTGGTAGTAAAAAGTATGTAGTTATTGGTTTTGGTCTGGATAGCTACTCGATCGGTTGTGCCATACGGTGCACCGACCCGAATAGCATTTGTCTCTTTGCCACCATACGTATCATCCAGAGAGACACTGATAATATCGGCAACAGGAATGACCAGCTTTGTAAACTGATATTTAATAATAATATCATCATCTACCTTCTTGACGTCGATTCCCAACATTGTTCCATTCCTCCTTTAATTTAATTCATGACTCCCTTATGATACCCTATTTAGTATACCATTGGTATATTCCTGAATTCAGATAAGGAGGTACCCATGAAAAGTCCGCTTCGAAATATAACTGTCGATCATCGTGCATTTGTGTACTGGTATTCCAGCGGTACCTGCTTTACCTTAAACCTATCACCCAAAGAGAACAAAAACATCAAAATCACACTCCTGTTCAAAGCGAATCCACCTGACGAAGATCCTTATACCTTTTGGGCATTTTACGATATTTCAGCACAGCGGGATGGACTGGACACTACGATCCATCTGGGCAAACCACGACATATTGCAGAGATTCTCTCTTATCTGCTGACCAGTCATCAGGAACTCTGGACGCAGACCACACCGCAGATTATAGATCATGCATGGGAGATATTAGAGGAGATGGGCTATACGAACCCAACACCTCTTTGGATTGGAGAATGGTAAATAGGATTACGTTTCTTTTCCCTCTAGAAATTCTACATACTCATCCTTGGTCAATCCGAACAGGATGCAGTCCTGGTACCGTCCATCGGTATAGAACATTTGCCGGCGAATTCCTTCCTGGATGCAGCCTACCTTGCGCAGCATCGTAGCCGAGGCTATATTGCCTTCCAATACATAATTATTGAATTTGTTCAGTCGTCTCTCGAAAAAGGCATACTTCAACAGCAGATGAATTGCGCTCGTACCGTATCCTTTACCCCGATGATCCCGATCGACCTGAATGCCGATACTGAATGTTCCATTGCGTTCGTCGATACTGTTGAGATTCAGGGCTCCTACGTTCTCCCCATCCAGTGATTCCATGGTGAACATCAACCGATTGTTTGCAAATCCGGCATACGTCTCGGCGAATCGCTGCGCTTCTACCATCGTCGGCGGTAGCTCGACTGCACATTCCAGCAGCCGCCTTGCCTGCGTATCAAAGCGATTGATATAGTGGTCTTCCCAATCTTCCGGTGCCAGCGCCCGCAGACGTATGCGGTCATCCTGCCAATAGTAACTGCTGTAATCAATCGTTCTCAAGAAAATTCCTCCCGGACAAGCAAGTATGTAACCAGATATTTCCTGTCTCCAGTATATAGGAAAACAGCCCTTTTCACTACGGGCTGCCTGTTTCGGGAAGATGCAGCTATAATCGCTGAATATGTGTATCTTTGAAATGCGTCTCATACTTCAATCCATACCCCATCATCCGGTCCATCCCGATATGCACCATCCAGATCAGACCGCCCATGAGCAGAGAATCCATCGAGAACATCATACTTACCAGCAATAATAGCAGCGGCGCAATGAATGTATGACTGACATTATACAGATATGCCCCTGCCTTTGAGCCAAACATATATCCTGCCATGAATATATCAGGGACGAACAACAGCAACAGAAAGATCCACCAGCTGTATCCACTGGTAAAATAGATATAAATGCCGAGTATCATGACGATCATGCCTTCGATCTGGATCAACTTTTTATTCATGGAGGGGTTCTCCCTTGGTTACAGAAGCAGATCGTACACCAGCCAGCATCCAATGAATCCCTGTAGTTACCTGTTCATGGGATAATGGTTCCGAAGACAGCAGTACAGGTGATTGCAGGGTTAATCCATCGAAGACTGCCTGGATCAGCGCGGCCAGTGTTTCCTTTTCACGATCCTCCAATGGCAGCTCCAGACGACCGAGAATCTCGATAATGCCTGACTTCATCTCTGTATACAGCTGCTGCAATTCTCTGGCGAGCTTCTCATTATTTACGCTCTCTGTCCAGAGGCTAATCAACAAGGTAAACCACTCGGGATTGGCTTTGCGAAATTCAACGACATGTAGAAGCGCCTGCTGCAGGATCTCGGCAGGTGCAGCTTGCAGGTTGAGATTGGCAAATGCCTCCTTCATTCCTTTGTTAATCATCCATTCCCGGACAACTTCCACCAGCAGCGTTTCTTTGGTAGTGAAATGGTAGCCGATCAGCCCTTGTGCTACCCCTGCTTTGGCAGCGATCTCTTTCATCGTTGCTTTGGTATAGCCTACTTGTCCGAATAGAGTGAATGCGGCCTGTATAATCGAATTTTTACGCTCTTCTTGAATAGATGATTGTGATGTGTTCATTGCTTCTCTCCCATACTGTTTGATTGAACAGTCAGTTATTATGTGTTCATCATAAAACTGTTTGTTCGAACAGTCAACAATTTTATGAAATGAAAATTCTCCATAAAATAGACTGCAGCCTACAGCAGCTGCAATCTTCATGATGATCCTGCTCATTGGGGCAGTAGCCTTATTCAGTATGAAGAGTCCTCTTACTTCTGCCCTTGTGGTCAAGCAGCCTGCAGCTTCCCTGAACGCGGAAGATTCAGAACTGATGCCTACCAGAGGTCATAACGAGATGGTTCTGATCACTGGTAAAACAGATAAAAACTATCCCCTTCTTATTCATGAATGCCTATTCAATGAGAAAGGAATAACTATCCAATATTCTCTGAAGCACACCAATCGGATATCGGATACAGAATGGTTGAAGCGCTCAATCAAGCCTCGTTTCCAGATCGATTCTTCTACGAAACAGGCAGTTCCCGGTATCAATGTCACGAATACAGGCGTGACACTGTCCCGAAATGGTACGATTCATTATTCGTTTGCCGGGACACCTCCAGACAAATTCTTGTTGAAAGTAAACGTTAAAAGTCTCCTCCTGTCGGATAACAAGGATCATCTCACTACACTTTCCGGGGACTGGAGCTTCCAACTCCCGGTGGAGAGAAATTACAGACTCAAATTCAATGGCCAAAGTGAACCGTTGGAGCATTTTCAGGCGAATAATCAAGATAGTTGACCATAAAAGTGGTATCTGATTATACAAAAACAAAGGCTGCTTACCATCATCTGATGATGTGAGCAGCCTTTGCTATGGAGTCGTATCAAGTCATATGCTGTCGGGTGCGGATTGTACGTTTGCAATCGCAGTAGATAGCTTGTCTTAGCCACGTACCGCCTGTACATATTCGCGAGCCGATACATTCAGGTCTTCATCAGTAATGGACATGGCGTTATGCTGAATAAAATAAGGCAGCAGTTGGATTCCAATCAGATTGCTGGTGGCATGAAACGGCTTCAGCAGCTCTTCCATCGTATATTGGTTCATACCATCCGGATGATAGGCTTCTTGGGGACTTCCTGTAGAGATCGCCAGCAGTAGCTCCTTGCCATGCAGCTTGTTGCCTTCACTACCATATGCCCAGCCATAGGTTAATACATGATCCTGCCACTTTTTCAGAAGGGGTGGTGTGCTGTACCAGTAGAACGGGAATTGGAATACGATCCGGTCGTGCTCCATCATCAGCTGCTGTTCGCGCGCTACATCAATTTGCTCATCCGGATAAGCTTCGTAGAGATCATGAATCGTCACGTCGGGCTGACCTTTTAATTCTTCAACCCAGCGTTTATTGACTTTGGACTGCTCCAGATTGGGGTGTGCAACGATAACGAGTGTCTTCATGGATTTTCCTTCTTTCTCGAAATGTTTGTAAGTATTTGGTTTTGACCTAATGTGACAATAATAGTTACAACAAGTTGTTCCGTCAAGTATTTATCCAAATCTATCTCCTGTTATCCGAAGCAGCTGTCGTCCTACCATTGGATATTCCCCTCTCCCTACTACCCTTTTGGATAGTACCTATCGTATTTGTGCGTACTGTTGCTTTGCTGCTACGCGGTTTATACTAGCCTTAATTCACAGCAAAGGGGCTCATACAATGACCACTATTCAAACCTACAATCATGATCTTTGGGATCATGGAATCTCGCAAGGCTATCGCGTCGACAATACTGTCTATATCTCCGGCCAGTTCTCTCATAACGCTCAGGGTGAGTTTATCGGAGCTGGTGATATTCAGGCACAAGTACTGCAGACGCTGGAGAATCTGGATACTGTACTCGCCGAATTTGGCCTAACCCGTTCGAATCTGGCTTATGTGGAGCTGTATTTGACGAATGCTCAGGAACACGGAGAAACTGCGATTGAACTGTTCAAACAATATGTTGGAGAGCATCGACCAGCGGGCAGTATGATCGGAGTAACGTATCTGGCTTTGCCGGAGCAGTGGGTGGAGATTCGGGCTGTAGCGCACGTAGGATAAATGAAAAAGAAGGAGCTTCGCTTCCATCGAAGTTCCTTCTTTTTTTGAAATCATATCCGATATTTTGAAGCCACTACTCCATTACAATCGTCTCGCAGCCATGGAATAATGCGAATTTCTGAAGACACTGGTTCAAGGCTGTTCGCAGCTCTACCGTTTGCTTTACATCATGCTCGTACCAGATATTTTTGACAAGCAGTGTACTTGTTTTACGCTCTGCGATAATCTCGGCTCGTCCAATGAAATGATCTCCGTATAACAGAGGCAGCACATAATAACCGAATTTTCGTTTGACTGCCGGCGTATAAATCTCCCAGGTGTAATCAAAGGCAAATAATTGGTTGATCAGCTTACGATCCCACATGAGATTATCCAGAGGAGCAATCAACTCGCAGCGCCATCCCGGCTCCGGGTTAGTCAGAACAGTTTCTATAAGCGGCAGATCCTCTACAAGGCAGTACAATAGATCCTTCATCTGTTCCACAGCGACAGCAGCGATACGCTTTTCCAGTAATAACTCGCGGAAAACTTCATTACGCTGTGCCGCTTTTAGCCCCCATATGTTCAGCCAGGCATCCGATGCACGATTCCATAACAGACCGACAGCACCAATACGGCGCAGCACCCGCCACTTGTGATGCTCAAGCTCATCTTCCAATGGCTCCGGTGCATTCAGCAAATCGGGCTGTATGTACTGGGTAGCGATATCGTAGTATTTACGTGTTCCTTTTTTGCGATGGATAATCAGCTCGCCTGTTGAATACATCTGTTCCAGCACCGAGCGAGAAGAGTTGTTGCCGCTGCTCCAGTGAATCGCCGATCGCCAGGCAAAATCACCTTCCAATTTCAAATCATCCGAGCTGATTGCGCCGTGATGCTGAATATGTGTCCGCACTTGTTCTGCTAATGCTACCATCTCCGGATAACGTTCGGCATGCTGCCGGGCGGCCTCTCTGTATCGTTCAAAGTATGGCCAGTCCTCAACAGGGATAATCGCCAGATTTTTGTCCGGATAATCAACCAGGCTTCGATCTTCATACAATACCTCAGCGAGCATATCCTTGGTAAATCCCTTGATTCGCGACTGCAGCACCAATTCGGCATTTTTGCCGCAGACGTCGATAGGGTCATACTGAATACAGCCAACCTGTCTGGCAAAGTCCAATATACCCTGCTTTTCTTCAAATCTATAATCGCCCAATAGCCCATGCTTCAATAACAGAAATTGCCGGGCCTGACGATTGGTTAACTGGATCATATTCACACCTGCCTCTGCTTGGAGTATAAAGCGTAGACTTCAACGAGCCATGATTCGCGTATATACTGGAGGTATTTCATATGCTGTCTGATGGTATTAGATAACGCTGTTAATTATACTCGGTAGTCTGGTTAACTTTTCCATTCCTATTTCCTTTATCATACAAAGGATGGGTTCAAAAGAAAAGAAATATATACAAACAAACGTTCCTGTATTTATCATATTCCATATTTTCCATCGCTTGTTCACGTTCTTCCAAATGGACGAAGATATATACTCATAGCTATCCCGAAATCCATATATCAAAAAGACACTGCGCTATTACTCATCAGTGTCTTTTTGCTGTTTATTCTTTGCTACTATCGGGTCTTATGGTTCAATCCCGATTGGATTGATTTGCATATCGTCGCTATACGTTACAGCAGCTTGATCAACGCTTCCAGCTCATCCACCAGCACTTTGGCAAGCTCGAAATTCGTATCTTTCAAAGCCAATTCGATTTTCATTTCAACCTCTTTTTTGTTTTGTTCCTTTTCCAGATAATCTTTGTCAAAATGACGCTTATAGATCATCTGTCTGAATTTGCGCATGCTCATTTTGCGGATCGTCTTGTTGTCGATGATCAGCACATAATCCATACCGTTAACGACAGAATAGAAATCATGGGAGATCATGAGGATCGCGCCTTTGTACTCCTTGATCGCTTTCTCTAGGGCAATTTGTGTATAGATATCAAGATGGCTCGTCGGTTCGTCGAGCAGCAGCAGATTGGCATTGCTGGAAGCAATCTTCGCCAATTGCAGCATATTCTTCTCACCACCGGACAGCGATTGAATCTTCTGATTCAAGATTTCCCCTTCAAAGCCATAACTGGACAGATATGCTCTAATGTCATCATACGTACTGAACCCGGCTTCGATAAACTCATCCAGAATGCTGTTGGAATCGGTCAACGTCTCGCCTTGCAGCTGGGATAGATAACCGATCTTCACGTCGTCATGGATCGTAATCGACTCTTGCTGGTTTCGGAAAATGTCTCGCAGTAACGTTGTTTTTCCCGTTCCATTGGCGCCAATAATCGCCACCTTATCTGTCGATTTCATTTCAAACTCCACATGCTCCAGCAGCAGTTCGTCAAACGAAACACCATAATCATTCACTTGCACGATAACGGTATCTTCCAGTTCATGATCCAGACCAAAATCCATACGCGGCTGCTTGATATCCACGAATGGTGCCTTGATCCGGCTCGCTTCAAATCGTTCCTGTACCTTCATTCTTGCTTTTAGCGCTCTGCCTCTGGATTCATCGGAATTGTACGTTGCGATGGTACGCAGATTATCGATCAGCGCCTCATTGCGCGCCACTTCTTCTGCTTCGGCAACGGCAATCTCTTGCATCTCCATCTTCATTTGCAGCAAGGAGAAGTTGTAATCGATATAACGTCCATCGAACTCCTGAATCTCGGCATTTTCGAGATGAATGATTTTATTAAAACAATGATTCAGCAGATAGCGATTGTGCGTTACGACGAGCAGCATGCCTTTGTGCGAATTAATAAGATTTTTGAGCGAATTGAGATTTTCAAAATCCAAAAATACATCCGGCTCATCCATAATCATCAGATCGGGACGATTTAGCATTTCCTTCATCACTTGAACCAGCTTGAATTCACCGCCGCTCAAGGAGGAGACATCTGTATCTTTCAGCTTCATAAGATTGGCGAGATTGAGCTGCTTATTGATTTTGCTCTCAAAATCATCGCCCCCCAGGGCTTCAAGCGCATCCAAAGCCAGCTGATACTTTTCCATAAGTGCATCCATATCCGATGTGGTCGCCATCTCGGCATAGATATCTGTAATCTCATCCTGGATCTTCATGAAGGGTTCTGCAATATATTCAAAAACAGTGATTTCTTTGGTCGAATCGACTTGGGAGAACTGACTGACATATCCAATGGTGTAGTCCGGATCGATTTCCAATTTGCCATCGAACAAATAGCGCTGCGGGTCCATCAGGATATCGATCAGGGTACTTTTCCCGCTGCCGCTTGTGCCGATAAACGCACAATGCTGCCCTTCTTCAAGCGTAAACGTGATGTTGGTATAGAGTTCTTTCTGGGGAAACGAGAAGGACAGGTTTTCAATTTTGATCATAGTATTACCTTTCTGTATAGCTAAAATGGTGATTATTTTAGTAGGGGTAGTACAAAACGTGGATGTTGTGTTTGCCACTCCTCAGAGTACCATTGTTTGGAGGGAAGTACAATTGATTTGTGGGTTTTATTCAGAGTTTGAGACAGTAATATTTAATCGAGCCAATGTCGTACATTGCCTTTGCTATATTACTCTTCATCAGGACAATATTTTTGCTTTGATCCTGCTCATGATCTCTATCTAACTACATATCCCGAAGCCGCGAAGTATCCAAATATTCGTTTCCCAAATAACCGCTGCAGAGAACCGGACGATTGGCTATTTCGTAAAATTTCTTCATATCCATCACACCGTCTATCTCTTCAGACCACGTTTCGAATGAGTCGAACTCTTCTTTGGAGATCTGGTGATACTCCGGGGAATCGGTTACCCCGGTTAGAACCTCATAGGCATAAATATCCTCGCCAAACTTGCCTACCGATTGATATCTACCTTTCTTCAGGCGTACATAGTCCGTGTATCGTGTCGGCATAATCTCACTCATCCTTTCCTGTGTTACTATCTTTAGCTTTTTAACCCTGCAAATGATGCCAGTGAAGCACTGACAGATGCGCAGCTGAAATTGCCAATAGTACTCAGGAGAATTGCCAAAAACCTGCTACAGGATGCTCAATCTCCAGTGCTTTTATTTTTGCGTAAATATATAATGCCCCAAAACCAAAAGGATAGCTGCCTTCTTCGTGAAGCAATGTTTCCGGATAACCTTCTTCATCGATCTGAAATAGAAAAGAAAAAGAGTCCTCTTTGAGCTTCGCCGCATAATAATCTTCCTGCTGAATCAGTCTTGGATGGCCGCCCACTTTGATCAGAAAAGGCTGGTCGTTCGATTCTTCATCCTTGCTTTGCTTCCCGCGAGAGATGGTGTGTTTGATCAGATGCGGATGAGCAAACGTAGTGTGGATACTTTCTATTGCAGCAGGATGCTCTATCACTTGGATCGAACAATCTGGATACATGTTGTTGTCCAAGTAGTCTTCATAGCTGTCCGGGATAAAAATAGAGATCATATTTCCCGGTCGAAACGGATGAATAAGACTGAGGTAAAATCGATATCGGGAGTTTCCCTGATGGATCAGATCGGATCGATTATCAAAGAAAGCAGGTGCATTCCCACCGATCCAGCCAGCTCCATATTTGTCTGTTCCAGCTGGATGAGCATGATACAGGATACAGTCTGTTCGTTGATGCAATATGTTATCTTGATTCTCCACAGTCATTTTTCAGCTCGCCTCCAACGAATTACAAATAATGAAAGCCCAAGCGACTTGTCTGCTTGAGCTTTATCCTATTCCTACCCTAGCTTCGGCTATAACCGACTATTTATAGTCATTTAAAGGTCCTTCATCCATGATTACTTCTACCATATTCGAAGATCCCATTCGGAGCATAGGTCGGTATTCCGAATCCGGTCTGCTGTACAGCTCCAATGGGCTAATAATAACCCCATCTGGTGTATTATGCAGGATTCCTGGTACACAGGTATAGATCTGATCATTATTATTGGCATTCTTGGCGGAGATCGTCACGGACGTTCCTTTATGGTTATCGATACTCATGGATACCTTGTATCGGTAAAATGAACCAGTGCCATTGGACTGCGCGGAATACACCACAGGAACGACAGCCAGCACATCGTCTCTTAATCTTAATTTGATAATCTCTGTTTTCTCTGATTTCTTGCTTCTCCCTACATCGCCCATATGCTCTACGGTCCCGTTACCAAAACTGCGAAGAGGAGGCACTCCCTCCGCGCCAAACATGGCTACATCGATCTGCTCTCCATTTTTGGTATAGACCAGAGCATAGATGTCGTAATCCGTTCCCGTCTTCCAGGATACCGTAGCTGTAATCTCGGGTGTTTTCTCAATAATGACTGACTTTTGTCCTTTATCGAGATTGACCTTGCCGGTTACCTTTACGAGGTTGATAGATGAAGGTAGCTGCTGGTTATTGGGAGGTGCAGGAACAGATACAGGCGCAGCAGGCTGTCGGGAGGTAGGGTTGGGCATAGTCTCGGTTACAAAAGATAGATCGGGCTCGTCCGCTTCAACCTCAACCCCGTAGTTTTGACATAATCCATCCAGTCCGGAATTAAATCCACGCCAGATTGATTTTGCTTTGGTCTGTCCATTACGTAGGTATAACTCCAGCACGATAATTCCATTTTCGCTCGTGAACATAGATGGAGTTAACTGAATATTCGTATTGTCGGCATGGATCTCGGCTTGCAGATTCTTTACATTTGCAAATCCCGTGCTGTTATCCTCTGTTAGGGTTACTGCTATTTTGGTAATACCTTCTGGGACTTTATCCATGTCAAAATGAAGTTTATGAACTTTGGTATTGCCTACTTGCTCGGATGGGAGAAGCGTAGCTACACCTGTGGCGCTGGTTGGTTGATTATAAAAGATGATCCCGCTATCTCCCTGTACTTTGTCGGCATCGGTTAACAGGAAGGCTGTTAATGAAATATCGATTATATTGGACACTTCATGGCTGATCGTAATATGGCCTTTTGCAGTATTTAAGGTTGTATTGGCTCCCATTTGCAGAAATTGATTCACCCGTACCTACTCCCGTCTGTTCCTGGCTTGTATTCGAGCTGTCTTGTTCGCTACCACAATTCAAAATATGTACTGACTCACTTATATTAACACAGCAAGGAAATGCTCAGAATATATATAAATATATAAGCAAAAAGCTGTTCTCGCAGCAATAGTTTGCTGAGTAATTTTCTTTGATTTTGCTTTGATAAACTGCTGTTCTTCATGAAGTGGATAGGTAATCAGGCGTTCTTTTCTAAAGGCAGCGCCAAGATTTTCTTGAAATCATCCTATTGTCTGCCTATACCATTTTCTTCAAACCATTCAAATACCGTTAGACACACCTTTAATTTCTTGGTGTTCGATAATTTCAATGAGAGTCGGGTCACTTAGATCCTGATAAACAAAAATAGTTACCATTATGTACGTCCTCCATATCTCTTTTAGCCTTGTATGTTGACTATTACCTTGCTCTTCTACCATTACTGTAGATTGTTATCATGTCATTATACAAGACCAAAAATGTTGAGATACAGAAGTGAAATCTAACGAAAATCACGAAAATATTCGTTCCAAATATTATTGCCTCAAGTCTCGTTCCAATCCAACTATAACTCGAAGTATATGCTCATCTACCATGTTCATTCTGTAAAGAACTTTATAAATAGCCGCTTTACTCAAGAATTGGATATAGCCGGTATGAGTGTTTCCCACTGTTCTCCATTCAACGTTCCGCTGAAGCGATATACCGGTTGGTAATATCCTTTTGAATCATACGTATACGCCAGCTCATATTGCTTAACTCGGAGCAGATCGCCTTTCTTCATATCGTTATACACTGAGAAATTTCCTTCAAGGACTTGCGCATAGGCTTGTGCCGGACTTATTACCTCCACTTTGCGCACATACTTATTCTGATTCATCATATAAAACAAATCACGAGGCACCTTCTGACCAACAGCAGAAGGCATAATCATGACCATCCCGTTGGCAAAATCCTTTTCGCCCTTTGCAATAGCATCCACCGGTTTTCGAATATCCCATCTCAGCGTATCTTCGTTCTGTAGGCTGAATACAGTATCCGCGGACAGAATATCGTTGTCACGCATCCATTTCTCATAGAACTCTCTATGCTTCACTACTTCTTCTTTGGTGAGCTTAACCGCTTCTCCGCTCTCGCCATATAACTGCCATCCACCGTCCTGCAGATTATAATTGAACGTGTAGGAGATTCCGCTACGATCTGTAAATAACCAGATTCGGTTCATTCCATCTACTCGTTTTCCCTGCTTTTGCTGAAGATCAAAAGACTGCTGAATCAGCTCAGCCATATGCTTACCATACTCCAGATTGTAAATGTGATCATTGACATACAGTGAAACCATCTCTGCTTTCTCCGGAAGCTTGGCATCAAGGTCAACCTTCACCCCGTCCATCTCCTGCTTGATCGCCGGTCGAATCGATAGATTACCCAGATCTTTTGCCTGATAGATAGCTAGTGCACTGGTGAACAATAGAACAAAGGCCATTGGAATACATAGCGCCAGTCCTGCCGATTTGAAATGCAGCTTACGCTGCTGCACACTGTCCAGAATCGCCTGCATGATCAAGTAGCCTGCTATACTGCCGAGCGTGTTGTGGAAAATATCGTCTAACTCAAAGATGCCTCTTCCGCTAAGCATCTGGATCAGCTCGATCCCAATCGTTACGATTAAAGAAATGATGAGCACAGGCGTAAAGCGCCGTGTTCGAATGCTCAGAAGCGGCAACAAAAAACCAAGCGGCATAAACATCATCATATTAAAAATAATGAGTTGAAACTCGCTGAGAGACCACTGATTCCATGCACTCCAATAGCCGCTAAACAGTCGGAAATTTACCCAGCCCTCAAAGTTTGCCCCTCTGCTGAAAGTTTGCCCCTCTGCTGAATGTAGTTAACATCATAACCAGGCCAAACCATAGGATAAGCAAATAAACTGCTGCAAACTGTGTGACCGAAAGCTTTCTCTTGCCGCCCTTTTTTCGATATAGAACATAAAAAAGGGAGATAATGCCTAAAAGCACTAACGCTATAATGATTACCTTCGGTAGAAGCGGTAATAGCGTGCCAAGTATCCCTTGAATACCCATGTGTGTACTCCCTTCGCTTTGGCTCTGTGAATGATAATAAGTTTTTCTATAAGTAAGACGCCGCTTACTCGTATTATGTAGCAATCTGTCAAAAAAATGATTGGCGGCTTCATCTATTATCGTGATAATGGCGTACCTTAATAGATCTAAGCACATAGCCAGATTCGCTACCACTCACACATCTGTATATAAAACCAAAATGAGTACAATAAGTCCTCCACAGCCAAGGAAGACATATAGATTTCGTACTTTAACGAATAGCAGATCATCATTTGCGATACGAAAAATGTAAATTTAGTAAATAAAAATCCATTCTCTAAGAGGATGGGTTTTTATTTTATTTAATACTAGGGCGTGTTTTAAAAC
>NZ_AOIG01000012.1:0-206229 GCF_000346635.1 Paenibacillus shenyangensis | reverse complement strand
CGGGTTTTAAAACACGCCCTAGACATCTATATATTTTAATTTTGGATAAGGCCCGATAACGCGTCTAATTCCTGCTGTCTGTTTTTTTCACATTTAAACGTCTATAAATAGCCTGCAGCTGGTCATACTTCTGCTCAATATTGACCGAATATCCATGACTTATAATATCTGCTTCACCCAGATGATCAAACACAACACGCAACGGTGTATGAATCTCTGTAAAAAACACTCCTTCCATAAATAAATCATGCAGCTCATGAATATGAAAAGTCTCCTCAAACACAGTACTTTCACATTTGATTCGTCCATCCTGATAAACTGTTAAATAAACCAAATAATTCTTCTGTTCGCGACGCATAAAGATAAAACTGCCATCGCCATGCACAGGTGTGTACTCATCCTCGGACGGTATATAAAAGTCTTGCGGTTCAGCCAATGGGATAATTCGGCGCTGTTCCATTTTCATTTTCTCTTCCAGTGTCATTTTGTAAATGTTGGTCATAGAAGGGTTCAAATCGTGCAACACATTCACAATGCGTTCATAGTAACCTTCTTGATCATAATTCCATTTCCCCTGCAATACACGAAAGCTTCCCAGATCAAATACCATAATCGATTCGCGTTCCGGTACGGAAGCTGTCAGCCAACCCAACTCTATTTTCTGTGATAATCCCTGCATATCGACTAATTCCCAGCAGTTAACCATACCATCTTCAAAAATATGCACATTGATATACATGTATTCCCCATTACTGATAAAACCAGGAACCGTAGTGCCTTCAATTGTTTTTTGTCTGCTAATTTTATGCATGATTTTTTCCTCTCCTTTTGGTACGTACTGCAGCTTTTCTCTTTTTTTTGATATTGCTTTATCTATTTATTAATTAATTTCTTACCTTCTTAATCATATATTTTCACATAATGTGGATGAAGATTCAAATGGTGGAATTGATTATAGCCTGCCAACCCCCTCAGAGACAGAGGAGAAAGCAGCAAAAAGACCGGTCAAAAATGATAGTATTCTACCATTTTCAGCCGGTCTCTGTCTGTTCAGCAAATATGAATCACTGCATAAGCACTTTCTCTTCTTACTTTATTCCAAATTGGTATTAATCGTTGTCGTTATCATCATCGTCATTATCAAAGTCCTTATCGACTGTGGTGACTTTGCCGGTAGCCGCATCAATCTCTACAGTAGCTTCGCCACCTGTAATACGCAGATCCACTTCATATTGAATCCGGCCATCTTCTTCATCACGTTCAATACCAGTAACGGTACCGCTCACCTGGGCTTTGGCAATTTGTGCAGCCTGTTCATTGGTTTTCACTTTCAGATTGGCCGTATTTACGTTTTGCTGGTCACGGTTGGTCGCTTCGTTATCGTCATTATCATCGGTAACGGTACGAATAACTTTACCGTTCAATGCGTTGATATGCACATCTACATCAGCTGCCTGCGGACGATCCACATCCACTTCATAGTAGAGTTGGCCTCGTTCACGATCCAGTTCGATGCTTTCCACTGTACCACCGGGTACTTTTTGCAGAGCAATGGCTTCTGCTTTTTGAATACCGATGACATTGTTCAGATTGCTCTGGCTGCTTGCTGTGCTCCCGCTTGTAGCTGCGAAGACGCTGCCCGCTGTTCCCAGAGTAATAGCTGCTGTAAGTACACTAATTCCAACTTTTTTGTTCATCATAAGTAACTCCTCCTCATATGCTGTGCTGTTTATCGGGTATGCTTATACTATAAAGTCCCCGAATGAGACGAAGATTACAGCAAGATTAGAATTTAATGAGAAGCCCTTGCAGGCAGGATGCATGAACAAGGTAAAATTAGGACTCCGATTCGTCGGCATCATCCCAGGTGACAGACATGACTTCACCGGAAATGGCATTGATCTGCACAGTCGCTTCACGATCATCGACTGTATCAATTTCTACCAGATAATAACGCTGGCCCTGCTTGTCGCCATGTTCATATTCGGTATCATCAACTGTTCCCTTTACCTGCTGAAGTGCGATTCGTTCTGCCTTTTCTGCACTGATCACACCTGATGGAGATACAGTTGCAGATCCGGATGATTTATCATTTTGCGGTTCATTGGTTGGAGTCGATTGTTTTGCTGATGATGGATTGCCAGATGCACCAGCTGATGATGAAGCGGATGGGTTCTGTTGTTGGGCAGAAGACTCCGTATTCGGCGACGAAGAAGACGGACTGTTGTCTGTAATCGTGGTTTTGGACGGATGATTATCTTTGGAACTGCTACTTGCTGCTGTGTCTTCTATACGTTTGATCGACTGAATATCCCCATTTTGTGCACCCAGTACCATATCATAGATGCCCTGCTTCGACTGCAGCCGAATCTTATACGTATCTCCCTGCTGAATCAAATGGGTAATCTCTCCCGGATATTCTGCCAGCACACGCTGATTCACTTCTTCTACGGTAAGCATTGGTGAAGCCTGAAGCCATGTTCTCCAGATCAGAACACCTACACACAATATAATAACGCATGCTGCCACACCTCCTGTAAGCCACCAGCGACGTTTAATCATATCTGTTCCTCCCCCTTTTATATAGCTCTACGATTTCATAGATTCGGAACATCACTGTGGCATGACCACTATGAATCCATGGCAGACCCAATCGTATCTATTTTCTTGCAGTATACAAGGGCTCAATTAGAATTCGCTGAGAAAGAAGGCAGAGGAGCAGACGTTTCCGGCAAAGAAAGAATAGCACTTGTACCTTGTCCGGCAGTGCTTTCCAGACGTATCGAAGCACCTAGGGCTTCTGCGATTCGGCGAGCCAGTGTCAGACCGAGTCCAGAACCACCGGTATCCTGGCGAACCCTTGCTTCATCCACCCGATAAAATCGGTCGAACACTTTATCCAGATCTGCTGCCGGTATACCAATTCCGTGATCAATAATTTTGATACATCGATTGGACGGGATCGCTGCTGTATTCTGAGTTTTGCCTGCAGATCCTGACGGAGGTAGTAAATGTTCCACTGTCAATTCAATAATTATATCGTCACTGCTATATTTGCGTGCGTTATCCAGCAAAATAAACATCATCTGACGCAGCTTGCCTGCATCGGTCTGTATGACGAGAAGTTCCGGCTGCTTCTCCAGCTCCGGATCTATCCGCATCTCGATCCGGCGATGATAAGCCGTATCAAACTCTCTGACCAGCTGCTGTGCCTGTTCCAGCAGGTTAACAGGCTCCACTGTTAAATTCCACTGTTCCTCGTGTCTTGCCAGCATCAACAGCTGTTCGGTCATCTCCTTCATACGGATAGCTTCAGAATGGATTGCTTCTACCGATTCTTCAAATAGATCAGGACGATCCCTACCGCGGCGTTTGAGCAGACTTGCATAACTCTCGATAATGGTCAGCGGCGTACGCAGCTCGTGTGAGGCGTTAGAGACAAACTGCTTTTGCTTGTCATAGTTGCTTTCCAGCAGATCCATCATACTATTGAACGTTGCGCTCATCTCGTAGAGCTCATCACTGGATGCTGGTGGCATCGTTAATCGCTGAAACTGACCGCTTCGACGAATATCACGCATCGTAGCGGTAATGGCAGCAATCGGACGAATAATAATCCGGCCGAGTACATGACCCGACAGAAATACCGGAATCATCGCCAGCCCTGTGACGATCAGCAGTACGATTCGCAGGGCGCGCAGGTATTCCTCGGTCTGGCGCAGACTCTCAGTGATCTGAATATCTACGACCTGTCCATCGTTCCAGATAACAGGTACAGATACAAATACATAACGCTGCTGCTCATAGGTGATAATCTCTGCTGTACGTTCTTCCATATACTTTACAGGACGCTGAGCCAGCTGCTGCTGAGCTGCTGAAGTCACAAGCAGTGTATTGCTGCCTGTCTCACGGACTATTCGAATCATTCCTTCTATCGGAACATAAGCCCGCAGCAGATCGGCAGCTGGCGTATCTACCGATGACTGGCGCATGTTATCCGCAGTCTTGTTCGTCTGTGACTCTACACGGCTCTGCTGCTGCTGAAGTGTCATGGTACTGAATACAATATAGACAATCAGATTCGTAGTTAGAAATAACAGGGCAAACAGTACAGATGAATACAAATGGATTTTGGTACGCAGCTTCATCCGTTATCCCGGAGTACATATCCGACACCGCGAACGGTATGAATCAGTTCACGGTCGTATCCCTCGTCTACCTTTTTGCGGACATAGCGTATGTATACATCCACTACATTGGTGTCCCCGTAGTAATCATAGCCCCAGACTCCAGCCAGAATCTGATCCCGGTTTAGCACCTGACGCTGATTGCGCAGCAAATAAGCCAGCAGGTCAAACTCCCTTGGGGTGAGTTCGATCGAATGACCAGCCCGCTCTACTTCACGGGTGCCTTCATTCAAGCGAAGTTCTCCCGCAGCAAGCCATCCATCCTCTTCCGTCATCGCCGCTGCTTGCTGTTGTTCACGCAGGCGCAGTGCAGCCCGAACACGTGCCAGCAGCTCTTCAATCTGAAAAGGCTTGGTCACATAATCATTGGCTCCCAGATCAAGTCCGGATACTTTGTCTTCCACAGAATCCTTGGCTGTCAATAAAATGACCATCGTCGCCGGATCACTGGTACGAATACGACGCAGAATCTCGATCCCGCTCATCTCCGGCAGCATCACATCCAGCAGAATCAGATCCCAACTGTCTTCCCGGTACATATCCCAGGCCTGGGCACCATTATAAGCCTGGGATACTTCATACCCTTCTGCTTCCAGTTCAATCTGCAGCAGCCTGGATATTTTATGTTCGTCTTCCACGATTAAAATGCCTGACATATGAAGCCTCCTCTATCGTCTACCCTTTTATTCTTTCATGATTTTCTGGTAGCTGGCAATATCAAGCCAGCGATCAAATTTGCGTCCAATCTGACGAAAATGGGCACACTTCTCATACCCGTTACGCTCGAACAAACGAATACTGTTCACATTTTCTGTACATACGGTAGCAACCAGTACATGGAATCCGCTTTCAGCAGCGGCTTTTTCCAAAAAATGCAGTGCCTGACTGCCCAGACCCTTACCTGTCTGATCCGGATGAAGATAGATGGTTACTTCCGCTGTCGTATCATAGGCCTGCTTGCTTTTATGCGGGGTCACGAGTATATAACCTGCAATCTCTGCGAATGATTCTTCACTGCGGATAATATAGGATTTGTAATGGGAAGGAACATTCATCAGCTGTGCACGCATCTGCTCCAACGTTAGCGGTTCGGTATGAAAAGATACGGTTGTATTCAACACATAATAATTATAAATAGATAAAACAGCCGGCAAATGCTGCTCCTGCACCGGCTCAAACTGGATAGTCATTGTCATGATCAATATCTCCCCACCCTATCAAATGATAAAAAATAATGCATGATCCACTGCAGCCCGACAATACCTTGTCTCCGCATTCCCTGATCTATAAATCCATAGCGGCTATACAGCTGCTGTGCCGGTTCATTTTTCACATTTACTGCCAGAATGAGTTCTCGAATCTCCGAAAAATGCTGCCCCACCCAATCTGGCAGCTGACGCATCGCCTGACCCGCATACCCGCGCCCCTGCCGGGAATAATCGATTAATAGCGCCCGAAGGAGCATGAGTTCCGAGACAGGTGTACTGGTATAGGATTGGTAGGATAGAATACCGGTACCGATATGTAAAATAAAGAACCCCACCGCTTCTCCGGCAGCAGTGATAACTACCGGATAACGGTCAGGATCAGTCAAAGCTCGGTCAAGCACTTCCACCGGCAACGCAGTAAAACGATGCTGTTCTGCAGGTAGCTCAAACTTCATCAGCGCTTCCAAATGTCTCGGATGATAAAATTCCAGCTTGACCTCCGGTGCAGGCGAGGTCGACGAGGACTGCGGAGATGAAGTGGACGGATCAGATAACATATTCTACACTCCTGTCTTCAAAAGAATGCATGCCAGCCTTAACTATCTACAGACCGCACACAGCGAAATCGCTCGACACCAGGATATTTCTCTCCCAGACTGTAAATGGCAAATCCACTCTGTCGATAAAATCCAACCGCCTCCCTATCCGTTTCGGCAAATAACTGAATTGATGAATGTTCCCTGTGATAGGTCTGTATCATTTGTCTACCAATTCCCGCCTGCTGATGATCCAGCATGACTGCCAGATGAGTAATCTCGTGCAAAACGTCACTATGAACATGGATACCCATAATTCCCACCAGTTGCTCTGCCTGAACCCATCCATATAATCGCAAAGAATGACCCGCTGCATATTGCATATAGATCTGTTCAATTCGATGCGAAGTTTCCATACATAGACCCAGAAGCTCTATAATGGCATTCCTGTATTTACCTTCCTGCCAACGGATAAATTGCCCATCAACCATGCCGAAGCACGGAAGATGGAGCAAACAACAGGATCGGCTTATTTATAAAATGATGCTTAGTCATGTGTTATGCCAGCATACAATTTAACATCATGGAATCTGCCTTTGGCATACAGATGTTTGCGCAAAAGACCTTCGTACTGCATACCCAGCTTCTCCAATACGCGACCAGAACCGATATTTTCCGGCATGCAGCGTGCTTCAATTCGCATTAACTTCATGTGTTCACGACCAAATTGCAGAATAGCATTCATCGCTTCAGTCATATACCCCCGATTCCAGTAAGGACGTGCCAGCGCATAACCTATTTCTGCACGAAATTGCCGGATATCCCAATTGACATACCCTGCGGTTCCAATCATTCGCCCTGACTCTTTATCCTGAATAGCCCAGGGAGCCACTTGTCCTTCGGCATACAGACCCAGCAGATGTTCAATAAAAGCATCCGCATCATCGATGGATTGATACGTATGCCAGGTCACATAACGCGTGAGCTCCGAATCTGACCCATACTCGTACATATCTTCCCGATCTTCCTTCGTTACCGGACGCAGCAGCAGCCGCTCCGTCTCCAATACCGGCAAATATCCGAATACATCTTCCACACGCATATTCCACACTCCTTCGCTATTATGTACCGACTATGACCCTTTTCCAAAATACAATGTGCTAGCTAAAGATTATTTCGTATTTTATCATAAATAAAGCCTACATTGCTCTCTTATATTTGCGTATAAAATGAACAAGGCTGCCCTCAGGAGGACATCCTTGTAAACGTTGATAGTTTGCTGTTTTTTGTAGTTGTTTTATCAAATACCCATTAGGTCAATTTCCCTGCCAATCCCGATACCGCTCTTGATCTCCCCACATTTTTGTGAAAATTTCATTCCATTGACTCGTTAATGCTGCATCATGAATTGCCAGCAGTACCTCGTCATTCTCTTCACTCGAAGCACGCGTGTAGTTAAAAGAACCCACAAGCGCTGTTTTTCCATCTACCAGCATCAATTTTTCATGCATTTTACCTTCAAACGTATTAATTCTGATCGGCACATTGGCATTTATTAATCGCTGCAGATCATCCAGGTTTACTTTAGACTGGTCGCTGATAATTCGCACCTGTACGCCGCGCTCTGAGGCTTTGGCCAGAGCTTTGACAATCGAACCACGCGATAAGTTGTACATTGCAAGATCAATAGATTGCTGCGCATTATTAATCTCTTTTAGGACCAGCTGCTCTCCATCTTGTCCCTCGGAAGTAAACACATAATCAATATTAGCAGGATTCACAGCAGCAGATGCTGGCGATAAGTCAGAGCCGTCTGCTGTAGATGAGTTATTTTGGATTGTTTCCGATACTGCATTTTCCTGCCCAGCAGCTGCGCCGTTACTTTTTGCGTCAGAAGCTTGGCCTGATGAGCAAGCACTGAGCAGCAGGACACTTCCCAATGCCAGTACAGCCAATTGGTTAATGCTCCGAGATTGTGCATGTTGGCTTTTGATTGCATGATACCATTTCATCTTTAAAAATCCTCTCTGTCGTTCCAGTTCTATTCTGTGCATTCTTTTCATGCTCTATACAGTTGGCTATCCTCTTTTGACACACTGCGAAATAACCTTAGTAACTGTACTATTAACGGGACAATTCTTTTAGTATACGCCATATGACAGCATTTTGTCATGCGAACACTGCTATCCTGAATAAATACCTATCAAATATACGCCCATGATTGGATGAATCTTCATCATTCTAAAATCAAATCTTTATTTGATAAAGAAATGTTGCGGATGCTGTACCACACCTATACCTTTTATCTTTGCCAAAGCATTTAACCAGCTATTAAATATATATTCCCTATAACAAAAAGCCCTGTCTGAAATCAGACAGAGCTTTTGCAACTTTATGCTTAAGCGAATGACAGATGATTATACGTAAGAGTTACGTGTATAGGACAGCAGAATTTCGACATTCACGATCGGTACGATATTGCCATTGGATTCAAAAGCATTCGGCAGAATATCACGGCTGTTTACTTCCGGATTCTCGCGCAGATCGGATTCATCAATAATAGCGGTATTATCCAGTTCATCGACCAGCAGAGCTACACGGGAACGACGCAGCAGAATCATTTTGTCGGTTTCTTTGGGACTGTCGTAAGACACGGCGAGCAGCTTGCGCAGATTTACAAGTGGATAAAGGGAACCACGAACTGTGATCAATCCTTCATGCCAGTCTTCTGCAAATGGTAATGGTGTTCCTTTTTTGGCGGGCTGAATCTCGTCAATTTCATTAAAGTTAATCGCATAAGGCTGACTCGCCACATAAAAGACAATAAGTTCGATTTTCATATTGGTTGGCTCCTTGAATGTATTTCTGGCTTATGCATATGCATTTATAACTTATATCGACCAGATCACCATATTTGTTTAATTATTTATTTTTTATATCAAATGTACGTACAACATCAACGAAATGATGTCTTTTTATAAAGCTTGTCCTACAACATTATGGATTCAATATTGCTTTCTTTAAAAAAAAGTGCTAGGATTTAATCAAGTTATGTATGTACTTATTTATTATTAACATTTTTGTTAAGGTAACTTGTACGTACATTATTTTATAATCTTCATGTAAGCGTTACCTGAATATTATAGAATGGTTTAATTTGAAAAAGGAGTGGAAAACATGAATTCATCTCAAACATTTAAAAATCCGATCGTCGAACAGCGTGCTGATCCATGGGTATACAAACACACGGACGGTTACTACTACTTTACAGCATCCGTACCTACGTATGATCGCTTGGAGATTCGTCGCTCCGCTACGATCCAGGGTCTCGGAGATGCAGAAGCGGTAACTGTATGGCGCAAGCATGACCATGGTCCAATGAGCCAGCTGATCTGGGCACCGGAAATTCATTATATTCACGGTAAATGGTATATCTACTTTGCTGCTGCAGATGTAGATCATCCGGTAAATGATACATTTACCCACCGCATGTATGTCATCGAGACTGATGCTGCCAATCCATTGGAAGGCGAATGGGTAGAAAAAGGACAGGTTATTACCGAATGGGAATCCTTTGCACTCGATGCTACTACATTCCAGCACAATGACAAGCTGTACTATGTATGGGCACAACGTGATTATGATATCCCGGGCAACTCCAATCTGTACATTTCCGAAATGGAAAATCCTTGGACACTCAAAGGTCCACAAATTATGCTTACCAAACCGGAACTGGAATGGGAAGTTATCGGCTTCCTCGTTAACGAAGGACCGGCTGTACTTAAAAAGAACGGCAAGATCTTCATTACTTACTCTGCAAGCGCTACCGACATCAACTACTGCATGGGTCTGCTAAGTGCCGATGAGAACAGCGATCTGCTGGATATCAATTCTTGGCACAAATCGGACAAACCAGTATTCCGCAGCGCTCCGGAAAATGGACAATACGGTCCGGGTCATAACAGCTTCACTCGCTCAGAGGATGATCAGCATGATGTATTGATCTATCATGCCCGTAACTACACAGAGATCAAAGGTGATCCGCTGCACGATCCTAACCGTCATACCCGTGCCCAACTGATCGAATGGAATGAAGATGGCACACCAAACTTTGGCAAGCCGGTACCGGACGAAGGATTCGTTCACTCCTGATCCTATAAACAGAAATCATACTGTGATCTGCTGCAACGCCTAAATATCATACACAAATAGAGACAATGCTTCATATTGGATAGGAGGTTTACATCATGAAATTACCTAAATGGAATTTCTGGAATTTTGGCGGTCTTTTCTTCTTCTACTTCTTAATCTGGGCGGTTGTACTAGCCTTCCTGCCGATCTGGCTGAAAGAACAAGCCGGACTCGATGCTGGACACACCGGTCTGGTCTTCTCGGCGATCTCACTGATTGCTCTTTGTTACCAGCCGTTCTTCGGCGTCATTTCCGATAAGCTGGGCTTCCGGAAAAATCTGTTCTGGTTTGTAGTTTGTGCAGCCCTGTTGATGGGTCCTTTCTTCACCTGGGTATTTATTCCGATCCTGCAATTCAATATCTGGGTAGGTGCTATTGTTGGTGGTATTTACCTCAGTGCCGTGTTCCAGGGTGGTGTAGGGGTTGTTGAAGCGTATATCGAGCGTGCCAGCCGTGCCAGTTCGATTGAGTATGGACGTGTGCGTCTGTTCGGTTCTATCGCAGGCGCTACAGCTACATTGATTGGTGGTATGATGTACCTGGCCAATCCGATCAGCATTTTCTGGTTTGCTTCGGCTTCGGCTGCTGTGCTGGGTATTCTGCTGCGTACAGCCAAAGTGGATACATCTTCTTCGGCTGCTGCAGCTGCTGATCCGGCTGACGGTGGTGAGATTACCAAAGAACGGGTATTCTCGATCTTCAAATTGCGTAATTTCTGGTTCCTGTCTCTGCTGATTGTGGGTACAGCCAGCGTCTATGATGTATTTGACCAGCAGTTCCCGAACTATTACAACCAGTTCTTCCCAACTACAGCACTTGGTACACAGCGTTTTAGTGAGCTGGTCTCCCTGCAGACAGCAATTGAAGCTGTATTGATGATCTTCATGCCATGGATTATTAACAAAATTGGTGCGAAAAACGGCCTGATCCTGTTTGGTATTCTGACCTTTGTCCGTATCTTTGGAAGCGCTGTTGCAACCGATACCATTTCTCTTTCTCTGCTGCGTCTGATCGCTGCTGTGGAAATGCCGCTGCTGCTCGTATCCATTTTCAAATACATCACCGGTGTATTCGATGTGAGACTATCCGCTACCATTTATCTGCTCGCATTTAACTTTGCCAAGCAGGCAGCGATCGTAATTTTCTCCAGTATTGCCGGTAACATGTATACCAATATTGGATTCCAGAATACGTATTACTTCCTGAGTGCAATTGTACTGGTTATCACGATTATCTCGATCTTCGGTCTCTCCAATGACAAGAAGCGTCGTAGTCCGGTCGGTGCAGTTCAGCCAAACAGCAAAACCAACATGGTCGCTTCACCAAAAATGTAAACGCTATTTGTAAGCGTTCTTTGTAAGCGATTCACCTCTAAAAGCAACCTTTCCACCATAAATGGAGAAAGGTTGCTTTTTTGTCGGTATTCTCTTGAATCATTTATTGAATCTGGTACAATGTGGTAGTGTCCTGAGCAATACGTCAGGCCTTATTTTACTTGTACAAAGGAGTTAGGAATCTTGAATCCATCTGTTAAAGATCGGCTCTATGCGGTGCTTGGTATTGCTATTGTCTGGGGCGGGGTTGTTCTTATCAAAACATTCAGTGGAGATCTATAGGCGACTGCTTTATCTTCATCCGCTGATGGCTGCAAGATCAATCTCCTCCATTATTGCTTTCTTGATCCATTGCAATCTGAAAAGCCTGACCAGCACGGCTGCTGTCCATTGTACGGCAGTCGCGCTGATCAGGCTTTTGCTTTTTCATTGGTAATTGATCCAGTTGACTATCTCCACATCTGATCAGACAGTCATAAACAACCTCCCATCATTGATGAAAATACTTGCCACATGCACATAGATGCTCTCTCTCTCTGTCTCTGTCTCTGTCTCTGTCTCTGTCTCTGTCTCTGTCTCTGTCTCTGTCTCTGTCTCTGTCTCAAGGATTATAGCCTGACTACGACCCGTGATGTAAAGTCCATATCGAATAAAAAAGACGGAAGATTGCAGTATTCCTGCAACTCTTCCGTCTTTTCTCTGCTGTTTATTTAGTTCAGTTTGTAGAGCAACTCTCCTGCTTGTATTGCTGTATTACCAGCAGGCTCCAGATTATTATAATTTTGAATATTGGTTACGATCACTGGTGTAATGGTCTCATAGCCATCGGCACGAACAGCTTCCAGATCGAATTCCATCAGCAGATCGCCGATCTTCACTTCCTGACCTGCCTGGGCATGCGGTGTAAAGTGTTTACCTTTCAGCTTCACGGTGTCAATACCGATATGGATCAGCATCTCGGTACCTTCCTCGCTGACCAGACCAATAGCATGACCGCTCTTCGATACAGAGAAGACCGTACCATTGACCGGAGCGACCACACGGCCTTCGGAAGGCTCAATCGCTACACCTTTACCCATAATCTCTTGAGCAAATGCCGGATCGGGAACTTCACTCAGCGGCTTCACTTCGCCACTTAGCGGACTCATGATCTGTGCAGGAATCACTGCAGCCTGCTGGGATTCATGGTTAATCAGAGTAGCAGCTACAGCGCTGGTATTTGCTGCTGCAGGAGTTGCAATTTCTTCTGTAACAGCTTCAGCCTCAGCATCTTCTTCGCTGTCTTCCTTGATTCCCATAAAGTAGGTTACTGCTGCTGCAACTACCAAGGCAATAACCCCACCAATCAATGCATAGACCAGTGTACTAATCTGTGGACTGATAAAGGCTGCGATACTAGGCAGACCGACCAGACCTGTAATAACATAGGATTTGACGTGCATGATTCCCATAAATGCGCCACCTACGGCACCACCGATCAGTGCAGCGATAAACGGCTTTTTAAACTTCATGTTGACCCCGTACATTGCTGGCTCGGTAATCCCCATCACGGCCGTCAAACCTGTCGAGTAGCCAAGCGATTTTAGCTGTTTATTCTTCCCACGCAGACCTACTCCCAGTGCTGCCCCTGCTTGTCCCAGATTGGCTGCAAACATAAGCGGAATAATAAAATCATACCCAAGTGTTGTAATAGAACCAATCACGATTGGTGTCAATGCATAGTGCATACCGGTAATGATCAGCAGAGACATTGTTCCACCAATCAGAATACTTGCCAATACAGATACATTATCAAACAACCATGTAATACCACCGGATAGTCCATTACCGATCAGGGAACCGAGTGGTCCAACAGCGATCAATGTGAGCGGTACCATAATTAGCAGTGTTACGGTAGGTACAATCAGCAATTTAACAGAAGAATGCGTAATACGATCAATTGCTTTCTCTACATAGGAAGCAATCCAAATGGCGATAACGATCGGAATAACGGTCGATGAATATGTGGCTGCCAGAACAGGCAGGCCTGCAAACGATACCGTATCTCCCGGTGCAAGCAGTGCTGTAATCGTCGGGTGCATAATGGCTGCACCAAGCGCTGCGCCAATATACATATTACTGCCAAGCTTGCGGGCCGCACTCACTGCCAGGATAATCGGCAGGAAGTAAAAGGCACCATCACCAATCGCAGACAGAATAATATAAGTAGAACTCTTGTCGGACATCCAGCCTACAGCGACCAGAATTGCGATAATCCCTTTGATCATACCTGCACCGGTGATTGCTGGCAGAATCGGGGTGAACATACCGGAAATAAAGTCAAATAATGCGCTTACCGGATTGCGTTTCTTTTTCGGCCGATCACTGCTGGCTTCCATACGTTTGCCACCGGACATCGCGCCGGATAATTCTTTGTAGACAGCAGCCACATCATTACCGATAATAACCTGGAACTGTCCTCCATTTTTCATAACGCCCATAACACCCGGGGTTTTCTCCAGTTTGGCTTTGTCTGCTTTGTTATCATCATGCAGATTGAACCGAAGCCGGGTCATACAGTGTGTAACCTGATCGATATTTTCTTCCCCTCCGACCAGCTGTAATACGTCTTTTGCCACTTTCGCTTTATCCATGTCAGACACTCCTTTTAAATGGAACAACAGTTATTTATTGTATGGTTGTGCATATAAAAAAACCTAAATGTGGATGAATGAACCGCGGCAGCCTGTAAGCTGGTGGTATGTATCATTCAACGACATTTAGGTTTTGCCTACCAAAAGTAACAATCCCTGCCGGGTATTATGTTGTACTGGCTAATTACGCGCTTTCATCTTGCTGAATACCATTGTATGGATGCTTATGATGGTTGCTTGTCTGCTGCTCTGTAACTGCTATGCTTGTTCTACATTTTCTTTTTTGGTAACTCTCTCGATATGAATAGTCAGATAAAGCAGCTCTTCATTAGAGAGATCCCGTTGATGAATCTTGCGGGTATAATCCTGAATTTTCAGTGCACAGGCATATGCCTGAGGATACTGCGACTTTACCATATCGTGCAGTGGACTGTCACCCTGATCACTCGCTGCACCGCTCACTACTCGCTGCGCGAAAAACTTGAGATGGGTCAGGAAACGGAAATAGTTAAGTGATTCTTCATCCAGCTCGATTACAAAATGCCGGGTAACAATGCGAAGCACATCTTTGACAATATTGGTCATGCTGACTGTCTCGCTCATCTGTCCGTTCAACTGGGAATTCACAAAATGTAAAGCAATGAATCCACCTTCATCTTCGGGAAGCGACACACCGAGCTTGTCCTCAATCATCTGCAACGCTTTGGTACCAATAAAATATTCCTTGCGATATAACTTTTTAATTTCCCATAGTAAAGCATTCTTGATTTCCAATCCCTGCCGATGCCGTTCAATAGCAAAATGAATATGGTCTGTCAGCGAAATATAAATGCTGTCATGCAGCTTACTGCCTAATACAGTCTGCGCATACTGGATAATCTCATCCGAGCATTCCATGTATTCAATCGGAATATCCGACAACAAGGTCATTAACTTATCCGACACTTCCTGACTCTCCAGCTTGAATACCTTTTCAATTTTCGCTTCATCGATAAGGTCATCCGGATGTTTCTTGAATCCGATCCCCCGGCCCATGACGACCAATTCCTGTTTGCCAGGATCTACAACGGTGACGACATTGTTATTCAGAACCTGCGATATTTTCATTCTCATCACCTTTTTTTATAAAAATACTTAAAAAGGCAAAACCAAAAATGACATGCTCGTCAGTTTCGGTTTTGCCTGATTTCTCAGTAACAATCCGTGTTTTGGTTTCTATACATTCATACTAACATAGGCGACAAAAAATGACAACCACATTTGTAAGCCTTTTCTCCTGTACGGAATTATAGTTATTTGTATAGAAAGATATTACCCAGTAATGAGTATTTTTACACAAATTGTCGAAAAATATTATTTAATTAGTTCAAAAGTCTGCTCCAGCGTACTGCCGGAATGTGTGCCGACATAGACTTTAAAGTCACCTTCTTCGGCTGTCCATTCCAATCTGGCGTTGCAGTATTCCAAATCCTGCTCGGTGATCACAAATTCGATTTTTGCCGATTCTTGCGGCGCCAGCTGCACTTTCCGGTAGCCTTTTAATTCTCTGACCGGTCGGACAGTCGTTCCGTACAGATCCTGAATATACATCTGGGCGATTTCCTCTCCAGCCATGCTACCGGTATTGGTCACTGTTGCAGTCACCGTAATCTGCTCTCCACTCTTCATCTGCTGACGATCGAGCTGCAGATTGGAATAGCTGAACTCGGTGTAGCTCAGTCCGTACCCAAATGGATATAGCGGATCATTGGGACCATCGAGATATTTGGAAATGTATTTCTCCTCCTGGTTCTCTGCAGTCAATGGACGACCTGTATTAAATCGATTGTAGTAAATCGGAGACTGGCCGAGATGTTTGGGAAAGCTCATGGTCAGCTTGCCGGTCGGATTATAGTCGCCTGTCAGCACATCTGCAATGGCATGTCCTGCCTGAGAGCCGAGGAACCATGTCTCTACAATCGCATCTACATTTTGCTCATACCAGTCGAGTACCAGTGGACGACCATTGGTCAGTACGAGTACGACCGGTTTCCCTACCGCAACAACGGCTTCGGCCAGCTGCTGCTGAACAGCAGGAATAGAGATATCCATACGGGATGCTGCTTCTCCGGACATTTCGCTATGCTCACCCAGCACCAGCAGCACGATGTCTGCCGCTTCTGCAGCGCGAACAGCTTGCTCAATGCCGCCCTCTATCGGATCATTCACACCGCTGCCTTCGGCATACAGTAGATGGTCTTCATCGATTCCTTTGGCTGTTAATCCTTCCAGCAGTGTCACCGTTTCTTCCTTGTAACGGGAGAACTGCCATGTACCCAGCATGTCCTTGCTATCGGCGAACGGTCCGATAACGGCGATTTTCTGTATGCCGGCAGCTGCTGCTTCAGTCTGCAAAGGCAGGGTCTGATCCTGATTTTTGAGCAAAACAATCGACTTGCGTGCAAGCTCCCGACTGGCCTGCAGATGATCGGCATGGAAGTGGTACTCTTCTTCTTTTTCCGGACGGATATAACGGAATGGATCATCCATGATACCAATTTTGTATTTATAAATCAGAATCCGGCGTACTGCCGCATCAATCTGCGCTTCTTGTACTTTGCCTTCTTCAATTAATTGTGGCAGGTAGTTCTCATACAGCTGTGTGACCATCTCGATATCCATGGTTGCTTCCAGAGACTGACGGGCTGCATCTTTGCGATCACGAGCGGCTCCATGAATATAAATCTCATCCACTGCTCCATAATCGGAAATCAGCATCCCATCGAATCCAAGCTCTTCACGCAGCAGATCATGCAGGATAAACTTGTTACCCGCAACAGGAATACCATTATAAAAGTTAAAAGCATTCATAACCGAAGCAGAACCTGCTTCCAGACCTGCCTTGAATGGAGGCAAATACACATTGCGCAGCGTCCATTCCGACATATCGACTGTATTGTAATCACGTCCTGCTTCGGAGGCGCCGTAACCAATAAAATGCTTCAGGCAGGCAATCAATGTCTCTTCACTGAACAGGCTGTCTCCCTGGAATCCTTCAACCTGGGCACGTGCGATCAATGAACCCAGATATGGATCTTCGCCTGCACCTTCCATGACACGCCCCCAGCGGGCATCACGGCTAATATCTACCATAGGCGCATGGTTATACGTAATACCCGATGCTGTTGCTTCTTTGGCTGCAATCATGCAGGCACGCTTGATCTCCTCAAGATCCCAGCTGCACGCCCAGGCCAGCGGAATAGGGAAAATCGTCTGGTACCCATGAATAACGTCGGCATTAAACATCAGCGGAATACGCAGTCGGGACTGTTCTATAGCCATTTTTTGCAAATCAAAAGTACGACGGCTGTTAAATGCGCCCAGGATAGATCCTACACGTCCTTCACGGACAAGCAGTTCGGTCGGATCCGCTTCGATCTCACCGCCAAAAGCGAATTCGGAATCGGCGCATTGACTCATTTGACCAATTTTCTCAGCCAGGGTCATCTCATTAAGCAGCTGCTCGGCAGATTCCCGGATATTCTCATCACTGCGTGGCGTTACATCCCGTTTGCGGTATGGAGCAACCAGTGCAGACAGTTCTGCATGTATATTGGATTTTTGAATAGTCATAATCGTATCCCATCCCCTGTATCATAATAAGTTGGACCAGACAGTGTAACCATAAAGTAACAGTTGGATTATTATTCAAACCTTCTGTTTGCTCATGGTTATAATAAATCGGTATTGTCTGGATAATGTAATAAGCTTATCTATAATGTAGGCTTATTCGCCGTGCATTTATGGTATTATTCTTTAATTTTTGGTAAAATCGCGATAATTGCATATAGAGCTGCTTACCCAAAAGAGATACGGAGGGAATCAACAATGAATACCAAGTTTCTCAGTCTACTTCGTTTTATGATGAAAATGTTGTATGTGGAATATCACATGCCTATGTATATTCTGGATATGAATGGAGAAATGATTGACGAATATCCGATCCAGCCTTTTAACCCGCTGTATGCAGATAAACTGCAAGGTCTTGCTTTGCTGACAGCACAAATACCGGATGATTATCCGGCGGTCAAAGCTACCAATTTTCTGGAGCAGTATCTGATGATTCCGCTTCACCATAATAATGTGCGTCAGGGCACGCTCGTTGCCGGTCCCTTTTTTCATGCGATCGTGCCGGAAGAATTGGTCAAAGGCATTATTCGCGATTACCATCTGACTTTTCGCCAGCAGGATAATGTACTGGAATTTTATCGGCGGGTACCCCTGATTTCCAAGGAACGAATCTACAATGCTGCTGTCATGATCCATTATATGCTGTATCAGGTTCAGCTCGATATCGCTGAAGTTATCCAGCATACCCTGTATATCGACATTGTCCCCAGCGATCTGCCTGCTGTTCCGGATGAACCGCCTTCACCCTATGACAATTATGAACAGCATTCCCAGACTTCCTATCATCAGAATCCGGAAATGGAAAAGGTCTTCCTGCAGTACATCCGTGAGGGACGCAAGGAAGACCTCGTAAAATGGGAACTGGGATTTCCTACAGAAAAACTGGGCGTACTGTCCAAAAAAAGCCTGCTGCGCAGCGAGAAAAATCTGGCAATCTGCTCTATCACACTCGCTACCCGTGCTGCTATGGATGGCGGAGTTAATGCCGAGATTGCCTACACGCTCAGCGACCTTCATATTCAGGCGATTGAAGAATGCCAGACACCTGCCGAAGTGAAAATTGCTCTGCAAAAATGCCATACCGACTTTGTTGATCGTGTACTGGAAGGTCAGCGGAAGCGGTATTCGGAAGAGATTAATATTTGCCGGAATTATATTTTCAATCATCTGTATGAGCCGATTCATCTGCATCAGCTGGCAGCCGCTGCCCAGCTCAATGCCGACTATCTGTCACAAGTGTTCCGAAGTGAGACCGGGGTATCTCCTGTTATGTATATTCAACAGGCCCGAATCGAGGAGGCCAAGCGGCTGATTGGTCTCTCCGCCCACTCTCTGGCAGAGATTGCAGCAATGCTGCAGTTTCATGATCAGAGCTATTTCACCAAGATATTCAAAAAATACGTAGGCATTACACCCAAGCAGTATCGCAAAAATCCGACAGGCGGTGAACGCGCAGCACTGATAGCCCATCAGATGGCTTGACTTAAACGAGACAAACAAGGAAGTTAATTATGGATCGTCTCGGATAAAATTTGCTTGGCAGTAGTCCAGTGAATGTCCGAATAACGATCATTATCTATCTGCTGCAGCTTGCCGGCACCAGTGAACATACCATTCATATACTGCATACCCTGCCAGGCCGGAAAAGCATCCTGCTTCTTCCTGTCAAAACGGCGTGCTACTCCTGTCAGAAACTCCAGGCGCTTATGGCCTCCTGCTCGAAGCAGACGATAATGCTGGCCGCTGATCTCGCTCATGATAGCTACCAATTGGCTGGCACTCACCTGATCGCCAGCCATATGAAGAAAGCGCGGCGTATCCTGATCCAGAGCAGCTCGCGCCGTATAGGCAGCTACATTATCCTTGGTAGTGAAATCCATGAGCTGATCTGCATTTTCCCAATATAAGATGCGTTTATAGCGGAAGAGTACAATGGGCGCCATACCGGTCAATAGTTCGCCAAATGCTCCATTCAAGATGGAAGTCGCTTTGATCGGCGCTTCATCCAGCCGCTTCATAAATTCGCGACGCAAGTTCAGATTTCGATTGGACCCTTCCGGCAAATGACGATAGTCCATAGAGTAATCGGATGGGATAAACCGGGGAACTCCTGCCTGAACAGCTGCATTCAGCAGCAGCATCTGGGTATCGATGATCACATCACGTAGTCCATTCAGTACGGAGACTACACAGAAGACATCCGCGCAGGCTTCTCGTAGAGCTGCCGCATCCTTGTAATCAATCGGAACAGGCACTGCACCCAGCTGGCGCAGATGCTCCAACTTGTTCGCTGCTGTACTGGGACGGACAATCGTTTTGACTAGTGCTCCCTGCTCAATAAGAGCTTTGGTAATACGTTCACCGAGATCTCCGGTGGCTCCGGCAAGGAGTATGGTTGTACGGGAATTATTCAAAATAACAGCCACCTTTTAGGTATATTTTGTTATTTCTTATTCTCGACCATTGACCAGCAGCTTGTACATAAAATAACCCTCTCTCCTGCTATTTTTATACAGTGTGAGAGGGTTATTTTAATTTATTTGTTCACCGGATGAATCTTCCAGATCTCGGACGCATATTGTCCAATCGTGCGATCACTGGAGAATTTGCCGGAGTGGGCGATATTATGAATCGATCGTTTCAGCCAGTCTTTCTGATTGCGGTAGGCTGCTTCGATCTGTACATGCGATTCGGCATAGGAATCGAAATCCTTGAGCATGAAGTACTCGTCATTGCCATCCAGCAGTGAGCGATACAAGGAGTCAAACTCATAGGAATTCTGGGCAAACGGACCCGGAGTGACCAGCTGATCGACCACTTCCTTAATCCGTGGATCGCTGTTGTAGATATCCCGTGCGTTGTAGCCTCCATGCTGGTAATAGTTCATTACCTGATCCGCTGTCAGACCGAAAATGAACATATTGGCATCTCCCAGCATTTCATACATCTCTACATTCGCACCATCCATCGTACCGATCGTCAGTGCTCCGTTCATCATCAGCTTCATATTCCCTGTACCGGAAGCTTCCTTACTCGCTGTAGAGATCTGTTCACTGACATCGGCTGCCGGAATGATCTTCTCTGCCAGCGATACCGAATAATTTTCCAGGAAAAAGACATTCAGCTTGTCCTTCACATCCGGATCGTTATTCACTACATTAGCTACCGTATTAATCAGCTTAATCGTGCTTTTTGCCAGATAATAGCCTGGTGCCGCTTTGGCTCCAAATATAAAGGTACGCGGCACCATATCATGGGACGGCATTGATTTGAGCTGATTGTACAGATACATAACATGCAGAATATTCAGGAATTGACGCTTGTACGCATGCAGACGCTTCACCTGAACATCGAAGATGGATTCGGTATTCACAACCGTTCCATACTTTTGTTCGATATAAGAAGCCAGACGTTGCTTATTATACTGTTTGATTGCAGCAGCTTTTTCCTGGAATCCGGCGTCTTCGCTATATTTGAGAATGCCGACCAGTTCCTGTGGATGCGTGATCCAGCGGCTGCCGATTGAATCACTGATCAGATCGCACAGTTCTGGATTGGCATGCATCAGCCAGCGACGATGGGTAATCCCGTTTGTTTTATTATTAAAACGCTGCGGATACAGCTCATAGAAATTACGCATTTCCCGCTCTTTGAGGATATCCGTGTGCAGCGCAGCAACTCCGTTAATACTGTGACTGCCGGCAATCGCCAGATGAGCCATTTTGACCTGATCATCATAGACGATCGCCATATGTGCGACACGATCCGGATCATCAGGATACTTATCCATTAGCATTTTGCAGAAACGGGTATTGATCTCTTCAATGATCATATACACACGCGGCATCAATTCGCGGATCATCTGTGCCGGCCATCTCTCCAGTGCTTCACTCAGGATCGTATGGTTGGTATAGGAAACGGTACGACATGTAATATCCCAAGCCGCATCCCATCCATAGCCCTTTTCATCCATCAGGATCCGCATCAGTTCCGGAATAACCAGTGTAGGATGCGTATCATTAATATGGATCGCAATCTGATCCGGCAGATGATCATAGCTCAGATTGAGCTTATCATACGTGCGCAGAATACTCTGCAGACCGGCAGAACAGAGGAAGTACTGCTGCTTCAGACGCAACAGACGACCTTCGTAATGGCTATCATCCGGATACAGGAACTCTGAGATCGATTCGACCGAGCGGTTATAGTTCAGGTAATTGTAATAGTTGCCACCGTTCGCCATATTGCGGTTGGCCATCTCGCGTACCGGCTCTGCACTCCACAGTCGCAGTGTGTTGATATGATAGTCTGGATTGCTGCCTTTGTAACCAATTACCGGCACATCATAAGGCACTGCCCAGACCGCTTCATAATCACGCGTCGAAAAGTACAGCTCGCCATCTTCTTCGCGAGTCTCAACCTGACCCCCGAAGCGTACTTCCACTTTGCGATCAGCGCGACGAACTTCCCATTCAAATCCCTTTTGCAGCCAATCATCCGGCAGTTCCACCTGGTTGCCATCGACAATTTTCTGCTCAAACAATCCGTATTGATAACGTATTCCGCAGCCATGACCTGCATATCCCAGCGAAGCCAGAGAATCGAGGAAGCAGGCAGCCAGGCGACCGAGACCGCCGTTGCCAAGGCCTGCATCCGCTTCTTCCTCTTCTATATCCCCGAGTGATATACCCAGATCTTCCAGACCTTCCTTGACCGTCTTCAGCATGCCCATATTCAGCAGATTGTTGCCAAGCAGACGACCAATCAGGAATTCAAGCGACAGGTAATACACCTGCTTTTCCTGGTCCTGGCGCAGCTCACGGTTCGTAGCTGCCCATTCCCGGCCTGCAAACTCGCGCAGCATCCGGCTCAGAATCGTATAGACATCTTCATTGGACACTTCGTCCAGCGGCTTCCCCAGCTTGGAGACAACATTGTTCTGAAAGATCTGTTTAAATTCTTCTTTGTTTTTAAACAAAAGTGTATTCCTCCTGCAGTCAGATTAGCATCAGCGTTTACAGAGAAGTACTTTTGGCGGTTACATAAGGATGTTTTACATCACCGATCAAGGTACGATCGTGAGTGATTTGTACATCCTTGTCGAGAATCACATTTTCCAGCACTGCTCCAGACTCAATCGTGCATTTTTGCAGAATGATCGAGTTGATGACTTTGGCGCCCTTTTCAACTTTAACGCCGCGGAACAGAATACTATTGTCCACTTCGCCGCCAATTACGCAGCCGTTCGCTACGAGGGAATTATGCACCTGCGCCGATTCCAGATACTTGGCCGGAGCTTCATATTTGATCTTGGTCTGAACCGGATTCTCGCGGAACAGCTGATGATAATTGTCCGGGCAGAGCAGATCCATACTATTTTTATAATAGCTCTCTACCGAGTTAATGACGGCATTATAGCCTGTGTATTCATAACCGGCTATTTTCAGATGATTTGGATTGTTCTGAATGGCATCGCGGAAGAAATAACTTTTGCCATGGGCGATGCAGTAATTCACCTGCTCCAGGTATAGATCCTTGCTCATAATGAATGCTTCGAGGTAAATATTGTTATGATCCAATTCCTGATGGATATCGGTAACAAATCCACTCTCATCCACTTCGATCCGGCGGCAGGCACCATGCTCAGGCATAAGCTCGTCCACTTTTTTGTAAATAACGGTTACATCCGCACCTTTTTCCAGGTGATAGGCATAGACGTCCTTATAATCAATCTTGTTCACATGCTGGGTACCGGTATGAATAATAATGTCACCGGTACTGCGATGGAAGAAATCCATATTATTATGGATGTGCTGCAGATCACCTGTCGATGTATCGGTCGGATCATGCCAGTCTGGTGGAAGAATGAAGAGTCCACCACGTTTGCGGTCCAGATCCCAAGGTCTGCCTTCTCCCAGATGATCCATTAGAGAACGGTATTTGCGGCGGACAAACAGCGAGATATCCTGTGCCCCTGCGTACATCATGTTGGACAATGCAAAGTCAATCAAACGGTAACGGCCGGCAAACGGAACTGCCGCGCCGCAGCGGAAATAAGTTAATTCCTTCAATTGATCCAGTTCATGATCGAGATTAATAACGCCTACAAATCCTTTCATTGCAGTCACCGTCCTCTATATTATGATTCGTTGGTTACGAGCATGATTTCCTTTTCATCCGTACGTTCCACACCGATCTGTGCTCCATCTTCCAGCACCATGTCTTCATTGACAATCGCTTTGTGAATACGTACATTCTTGCCGATTTTGACGCCTGGCATAATCACGGAATCCGTAATAACACTGCCTTCACCGACTTCAACATTGAAGAAGAGAACCGAGTGTTTTACTTCACCGTGAACGATGCAGCCTTCATTGACAATACTATCCTGAACGACTGCCGAAGGTGCAATATAGGCGGCGGGCTGATTCGGACTGCGTGTGAAGATTCTCCAGTTCGGATCATTCAAATCCAGCTCCGGTGCTTCGGACAGCATATCCATGTTCGCTTCCCACAAGCTCTCGATTGTACCTACATCGCGCCAGTATCCTTCGAATGGATAAGCGTATAAGGTTTTGTTATCGCCAAGCAGTAATGGAATCAGGTCTTTACCAAAGTCATAAGAGGAAGCGGGATCTTGCTCATCCTTGATCAGATAGGATTTAAGCACATCCCATTTAAACAGATAGACACCCATAGAGGCCAGTGTGCTTTTCGGGTTCTTTGGTTTTTCATCGAATTCATAGATTTTGAGGTCATCGTGGGTATTCAGCATACCGAAACGGCTGGCTTCTTCCAGCGTTACATTCACGACAGAGATGGTGCAGTCTGCATTTTTTTCTTTATGATAATCAATCATTTTTTGATAATCCATTTTGTAGATATGGTCACCTGACAGAATCAGCACATGCTCGGGATCAAAGCTCTCTACGAACTTGAGATTGCGGTAGATTGCATCCGCTGTACCCTGATACCAGCTGCTGCCTTCCTGACGTTCATGCGGTGGCAGTACGAATACCCCACCATTTTTGCGATCCATATCCCAGTCGTTACCGACTCCTATGTACGCATGCAGGAGTGTCGGCTCATATTGTGTCAGAACACCTACAGTATCAATGCAGGAATTGGCACAGTTGCTGAGCGGGAAGTCAATAATCCGATACGTTCCGCCAAAATAGACGGCTGGCTTTGCCAGTGATTTGGTCAAATCTTTCAGTCTCTTGCCTTGTCCTCCGGCAAGCAGCATAGCCACTACTTCTTTTTTACTCATGGGAAAGCCTCCTTGGTATGAGTTGTCATATTCTTTACCTGAAATACGATAACGCTGAGAGACTAATACTGAATTGCATTTGAGCCAGATCATTACCGCTTAATAAAGGGGAGACTTCCTCGTGACGCATCGGATCGCAACTGCTGTCCGTTACAGCTGGATAGCTTACAGATTCTCCTGAAAACGGATACCCGTAATACTCTCTGCACGGCATGCTTCCACAAATTCAGCCGAAGCCACGATCAGACTGATATCTTCATTGGAGCGGACCAGACCGTGCCCCTGAAGCGCGTCAGGCCCGAAAGCCACCGAAATCAAATGCGGCGGGCTGCCATGTATGCCTGGAAGCAGCGGCACATATACCGACTCCTCCATATCCAGGCAGTTGATTACGCTGGTGATGTTGGGAACCTGGAATCCTTTGAGTGGTTCGCCATTAACGGTCACCTCTGCATCAATCAGCTGTACATCCCTGGGTGCATACTTGCGGATCAACGCCGCCAGACGCGGGCCAATCAGATCCGGCCCATCTGTCATAAACCAGTCAAAATGAAGCAACCTTCCAAGATCCACTTCTCCCTGAAGATGAAACTTGGGGGATTTGGCCCAATCTTTTTGCACCGTACCCTTCTTGAAATTCAGGTGATCCGGTGAATCGTGGAAACTGTACTTGAACCAGTAACGGTCCGGGTAAATCTCTGCCGGTAGCAGGATATAACACATAGGCATCTCTTCCTTTCGAGAACGGCAGGCAAATCATAGATACAAAGAAATGATTCAATAGCCCTAATAATAATAATGCTATGGTATATTTCTACATCGAGGCAGCATTAACCTTCAAATTCAAAACGCATTTGTACATTTCTTCATCTATTTTCCTTTTTTGTTGCTGCCTGTCTTCCCGGCACTGCTTATATACCCGAAAAATCAGTTGTCGCCACTTTTTTACAAAAGGATTTTAATAATCAGTTCATAAATTTTATATTTTCTATCTTAAATAGGAAGCCGCAAGCTCGCTGATATAACGATTTTGGCGGGTGATTTCTTCTCTGCGCGGTATTTCTTGCCAGCGCTGTACATCATCCATCCAGGTCGTCGGAAGTTCGACGGGACTTTGTCCCTCCCATTGCTTAAGCCAGGAATCGGGCAGGGACAGCAGTGGTTCTCTCGCGATCTGCTCCAGCAGAGGATGATTGCTCATCTCCAGCCATACGAGCGACCATGCTCTTGGTACAACACGCCAAATGTCATACCCACCTCCACCGAGCGCTACCCAGCGTCCTTCGCACCAGGTATGAGCAGCCTCATGAATCATGCGGGGCATCTGCCGATAAATCTCCATGGAGCAGTGAATATGGGATAGCGGATCGAGCGCATGAGCATCGCATCCATGCTGACTGATAATAATATCTGGCTTTGCCCGTTCCATCACTTGAGATAGCGTCGCCTCGAAACATTCCAGCCAGGAAGCATCTTCCGTATAGGGCTCTACTGGGACATTCAATGTGAACCCGAATCCTTCACCTGCTCCCCGTTCCTCGACCAGCCCTGTACCCGGAAACAAATATTTGCCTGTCTCGTGAATCGAATATGTGAATACATGCGGATCGGTATAAAAGCACATCTCCACTCCATCTCCATGATGCACATCGGTATCAATATAGAGCACCCGCGCCCCATACTGCTGACGCAGATGGGTAATCGCCAGCGCTGCATCGTTATAGATACAAAACCCCGCGCTTTTCTGCGGCATGGCGTGGTGAAGTCCTCCGCCCATATGAAGTGCATGACGATATTGGCCGCTCATAACCAGATCGGCGGCATACACAGAGCCCGCTGCAATAGCTGCTGCACTCTCATGCATACCTGGAAAATAAGGATTGTCTCCATGATCCAGACCATACTGAGCTGCATTTTGCAAAGCTTCGGCAGATGGTGAAGAAACACTCAGTTGCTTGACCGCTTCAATATAACCGGGAATATGAATCTGCTGCAGTAATTTCTCATCGAGAGGCTGATCCGGTGTCAGGATGCTGGAAGCCGGCAACGCACCGGTCTGCTGCAGCAGTTCCATGGTTAATACCAGCCTGCGCTGATCAAACGGATGTCCCTGATGAAATATATACTTTAAACTATCGGGATGGTGTACATAGACAGCATCATTCATCACCTTCACTCCTCTCTTCTGTGTAGCTATTTTTGATCTAGTACATAAACCGCTGATGAAAACGAATCCGGTCAAAGGATTCTACCGAGGCCTGAGGTACCTTTTTGCCGACTCGTACCATTAGGCAATTCGCCGGATGGGAACAGATCTCCGGATCATCGGTAGCAAACCAGACCATATCTACATTCTTCATTAGCTTCTCCATCATTTTGCGGTAATCCCATACGCTGAGACCTGTATTCTCCAGATCCCAATGCCAGTAATATTCAGTTGTGAATACGATCATATTATCGAGCTGCTGTTCCCGAAAAGCGAGCTGAATCAGCTTTTTGGCAAGGCCGAGACCACGATACTCATTGGCAATCTCGACAGCGCCTAGTTCGACCAGATCCTCCATATTGCCTTCTGACCAGCGCTCATATTCATCGGGATAATGAAAAGTGACATAACCGACAATCTGGTCTTTATCCGTAGCCATAATAATGCGCCCCTCCGGCAGACCGGCGATTTCGATCAATGCTTCCTTTTGCTCCGCTGGCCGCCGGAAAGCATCGAGTTCGGCATGCATCCGGCAGGTCTGAATCTGCTCCGGCGGCACAGGACCTTCCAACACCAAGGAGCCATTTTCTGTATGAAGTATTTCCTCTTGTCTGATTTTCAAATGATTCATACCGGTTTCCTTTCCCAAACAAGTTGATAACGCTTTCTTAGATTATATATAATTTTCCAAAAAATGCATGTGAAAAGCACAATTCCTATAAAGAAAGACTGCCTACTCTATATGAGACGGCAGTCTTAATCATTACCTTTCTAATTCATCCTGGATATTCGGTTTAGAGTCAACTTTCAGTAGAAAGTGAACCCACTCGTTGTTTATCTTCTGCTTTTTTTCGAACATTGATTCGACCTACAACATATTTCCCAAATGGAACACGATTAAATATATTGATCGTTACAATACAACAAACAATACCTGCAAAGAAAAGCAGTGGAATTTCTAAATAACCAAGCGGAATACTCAATGTCTCAATGGCTAAATCCATCATTTCCAGGTAAAACCAATGCACAAGATAGATTCCAAAAGAGTACTGACTTATCATATTTATAACAGGAGCAATTTTATTAACTTTGCGGAAAGCTAGAAATAAAATAAAAATCATAACTACAGTAAACAAAAGCATATCTACTCGTTTCGACCCAAATCCGAAGCTGCTAAATGCATTGTTGTATACAATCACAGCTATCGATACAGGAAGTGCAGCATAAATCCATACGCGATATTTAACTAGCTTATCTAAAAACTGTCGATAATTTTTACCGCAATAATAAGCTAACGAAAAATAAAATAGCCAGCCTGTAAATGGCATCCAATATCCTCTATCCCAAATATATGCAATATACTGATTATCACTAATAGGAGGCACCAAATTAAAGAATGCCAGGTAAACAATATTTATTAATAATGATACTGATAAAACAATTAGTGGTGAAATCCGTTTAATATAACGATTGAATAACTGATGGAGAATATAAAACTGGAAAATAACCAGTACAAACCAACCATGATATGCTCCCAGCATATTATATACAATAAGCTTCGGAATCGACCATCCATTCATTATGCCTGAAATAATAGCGTAAAAGATACCCATACAAGCAAAAGGAATAAGCAAATATTTTAATCGTTTGCTGTAAAAGTTAACTGGTAGCTGATTAGGATAGGAATAAGCTAGGACCAGTGCTGAAATAAATACAAATGTAGATGTACCAAAGGACAGCAAACCGGCCAGTGTCCATAGACTGAATTCCGTTATCCCCTCCGCACTATCACTAGTAGAGAATTTAATAGAATGCAATAACACTACACTCAAACAGGCGATTGCACGGATCACCGAAATTTCTTCAATCGTCTTTTTTGCTGTTATTTGGTTGGTAGACATTACGTTATAAAACCTCCTTTTAATTATAAACAAATTAAAATAATTACATATAATTATAAAGTGTGTTATGAACCTCCTTTATTAATAAGATGACAAAAAGGTAATATAATTAAGGATTTCTCCATTAATTAATTGATTAGTTTGACACTCGCTTATCTCACGTTTATAGCTTCAACAACTGTACTTTTTAAAGATATATATTATTTATATTGCCAGTATTATACTACTGATTCCTTAAAAGAGTTTGTTAATATATTGAACTAATAGTAACAAAATATTAACATAATTGCTCTAATTTTTGTTTTTTTAATTATCAAAGCAATATTAATACCGTTAGTTAACCCATTTACTGGAAGAATATAAATTTGAACATTTTGTGAAAAGGTAGTATCTTATTTTGTAAGCGCTATATATGGTAAATGAAACTTAATATCTTATTCACTTGGAGGGTACTAATGGGAAAAGATACGCTGGAAGTCATTGCTGTAGAAGCCACTCAGGCCAATATGATGGATTATGAAGAAGCCCGCAGACAATTTGACTGGGCAGATGTAGAGAAAAGATTCAGCTGGTATGAAAGTGGTAAAGTCAATCTGGCTCATGAAGCCATTGACCGTCATGCCACCTCGGAATTGAAAGACAAAATCGCTCTTCATTACAGCGATCCGCAGCGCGACGAATCTTATACCTTTGAGCAGCTGCGTCAGCAATCCAACAAGGCAGCCAATATGCTCCGTGAATTAGGGATTGGCAAAGGCGACCGTGTGTTTATTTTCATGCCGCGGACACCGGAATTATATTTTACGCTGCTAGGCATTATCAAAATAGGCGCAATTGCCGGTCCATTATTCGAAGCATTTATGGAAACGGCTGTACGCGATCGTCTCCTGGACAGCGGTGCTGTAGCGATTGTGACGACCCCCAAGCTGGTCGGACGCATTCCTGCTGCCGAGCTGCCGGAGCTGAAACATATCATTGTATATGGAGAAGAGTCCGAGCTGCAGGATGGCCAAATTCATTTCTCCACAGCGATGGAATCCGCTTCGGATGAAACGGAAATCGAATGGGTCGATCCGGAAGACGGCCTGATCCTTCACTATACTTCCGGCTCTACCGGTAAACCCAAAGGTGTCTATCATGTTCATCAAGCGATGCTGCAGCATGAATATACCGGCCGGATCGTACTGGATCTGCAGCCGGATGATATCTACTGGTGTACAGCCGATCCAGGCTGGGTGACAGGTACCTCCTACGGCATCTTTGCACCCTGGCTAAATGGAGCAACCAATGTTATTCGTGGCGGACGCTTCAGTCCTCAGGATTGGTATGAGACGATTCAGCGTTACAAAGTCACTGTATGGTATAGCGCCCCTACTGCATTCCGGATGTTAATGGGTGCCGGCGATGAAGCGGTCGAACAATATGATCTGTCTTCCCTGCGTCATGTACTCAGTGTAGGCGAGCCGCTAAACCCGGAAGTTATTCGCTGGGGCTACCGGGTCTATCAGCAGCGTATCCATGATACCTGGTGGATGACAGAAACAGGTGCACAGCTGATCTGCAACTATCCTAGAATGGATATCCGTCCAGGCTCCATGGGACGTCCTCTGCCGGGTATTGAGGCCGCTATTGTCGATGATCAGGGAAACGAGCTGCCGCCACTGCGAATGGGCAACCTGGCGATCAAGACACCTTGGCCGTCCATGATGCGCAAAATTTGGAACAATCCTGCCAAATACGAAGAATATGTACGTATTCCAGGATGGTATATTTCCGGAGATTCAGCTTATATGGATGAAGACGGGTACTTCTGGTTCCAGGGACGTATTGATGATGTTATTAATACTTCTGGTGAGCGGGTCGGTCCTTTTGAAGTAGAAAGCAAGCTGGTAGAGCATCCTGCAGTCGCCGAGGCTGGCGTTATCGGTAAGCCGGACCCTGTACGCGGTGAAGTTATCAAAGCTTTTATTTCTCTGCGTGAAGGCTTTACAGCTTCGGATGAGCTCAAACAGGAAATTACCCGCTTCGTCAAGGAAGGGTTATCGGCTCATGCCGCTCCTCGGGAGATTGAATTCAAGGACAAGCTGCCGAAAACCCGCAGCGGTAAAATTATGCGCAGGGTACTCAAAGCGTGGGAGCTGGAACTGCCGACCGGTGACCTGTCTACCATGGAAGACTGATTGGTTTTGTGCTGCATACATGTACCAGCATCGTATGTAAATTGAAGGGCATCATCGATTACCTATCCCTATATATTTCCATTAAAAATAAGCCGTCACCTGTTATCGTGACGGCTTATTTGGCATATTCAATTCTGCAGGGTTACCGGTAGTCATACCCGCAGCACCTGTACAGCCTGTATTCAGGCTTTATTTTGCTTTTTCTGCTCTTCCAGCTGGCGACATAATTCGGCCAGTCGTTCCATTTGGACCGGCTTGGACAGTGCGCCATTCATGCCTGCTGCAATGACCTGAGCCTGATCATCCTTAAAGGCATTCGCTGTGATAGCAATAATCGGAATATTCCGGTTCTGAATCTTGCCGGAATGACGAATGGCATAAGTAGATTCCAATCCATCCATTACCGGCATCTGAATATCCATTAATACCATATCATAGGAGCTGTCCGCTTCCAGTAGATGGATCGCTTCCAGACCATTATCTACTGTATCGACGTAGTATCCGAGCTTGTTGAGCATACGCGCCGTAATCAGACAACTGATTCGGTCATCATCTGCCAGGAGAATACGCAATGTGCCTGCTTCCGCATTCAGATTCTGCTTGGACTGGGCCAATATATAAGCAGCATCTGCCTTTTGCTGCTGCATCTCTTCGATTGCTCCGGAAATTTCCGGTTCTTCCATATGCTCAGGGCGAGCTTCAGGCAGATTTACCGGAATCACAAATTCAAATGTGCTTCCTTTACCCTGTTCACTTTTTACAGTGATCTCGCCATTCATCAGCTCCACAATCTGCTGACTAATGACCAGTCCAAGACCGGTTCCGCCAAACTCCCGGCTCTGGGAATCGTCTACTTGACTGAAGCTCTTAAATAGCTTATCACGGTCCTTTTCTGCAATCCCAATACCGCTATCTTTGACTTTGAAGTGCAGTTTCATCGTGTTCTCATCCATCTCGATTCCATTAACCGATACATCCACTGACCCTTCGCGCGTAAATTTTACCGCATTACCGATCAGGTTATTGAGCACCTGCTTCAGTCGGTGCGGATCACCGCATACTTTTTGCGGAACGGTATAGCTGATACGCAGATTCAGATTGATCTGTTTCTCCATGGTTAATGGACGATGAGCCTTGATAGTCATATCCATTAACTCATGCAGATTATATTCGATATTTTCCAGGTTCATTTTGCCTGCTTCCGCTTTGGAAAAATCAAGAATATCATTGATAAGCATCAATAATGTCTCTGCACTGTTCTGAACAATTTTCATATTATCACGCAAATCCTGCTCCACTTCGTTAAGCAGGATCAGCTCGGTCATCCCGATAATACCATTGAGCGGCGTACGAATCTCATGACTCATATTGGCCAGAAAGCGACTTTTCGCCAAATTGGCCATTTCAGCTTGTTCCTTGGCGCGGATTACCTGTTGCTCTGCCTGTTTGCGCTTGGTAATATCAAACTGGATACCTACAAAGTAATGGCATTCCCCATTCTGATCAAAAATAGGGTCCAAATTTACTTCGTTCCAGAACGGTACACCCAGCTTGGTGTAATTCAGAATCTCGATGGTAACCGATTCTTTGTTAGCCAGTGCATCGCGAAATCGCTGCACTGCCTGCGGGTCTGTATCAGGGCCCTGTAAAAAGCGGCAGTTATAGCCTATCGCTTCTTCACGGGTATATCCTGTCAAATCCGTAAAATGACCATTGACAAATACAAGCGGAAAATCGGGTTTTCTTGCATCTGCAATGGTCACTGAAGATTTCAGATTTTGTACTACATATTCCCAGTCAATCGCTGGTGCTTTAGGATCTATATTCATGCTGCCTCCCTGAAGTGGGTATCATTAAGTTAAATTCGGCTAAGTCAGAGCGGATCAGTGACTCAGTAAGCTACATTATAGTAATTAAATCTAGCATACCATACAAACATATGTTTTTTAACGTTTATTCGCAATGTTAGGCATATAGCATCGGATAATATTTCCTCTATCTTCCGGCTACCTCCACTATAAAAGATATTCTGCCTTCAATCAAATTCTGTAAAGATCAAAAAAAGCCCGTCCCGCCGGTATTTATCCGGCGTTAGACAAGCTTTGAATAAGAAAAGTTAAACCGATTAACGAAGAATACGGCGCGCAGTCACATAATGATCCACCCAGTAATTGAGATCCAGATTGGAAATGGCAATTCCATCCAGGCTCGGGCTGTTATGAATCAGCTTGTTATCTCCTGCATAAATACCCACGTGCGTAATCACGCTTGGGTCCCCACCGGAGAAAAAGAGTAAATCTCCTTTTTGCCACTGGCCGCGTTCAACTTCAATGCCTACATCTTTTTGGTATCTTGTACCCCAAGCCAGATCAATACCTTCCAGCCCATAGATGTAACGGGTAAAGGAAGAACAATCAAACAATGTAGGTGCCTCATTTTTGCCAAATCCGTAATGAGTCACGCCTTGTAGAGCCAATGCGCTGGCAATAATACGATCTGCAGAAGCTTCATCCAGCGGTGAACCTGTTGCCAGTGAAGGCATAGTTACAGCAGGTTGAGGCGGATTGTAAGGAAGATCTTCCACTTCATCAATCGTCTGTGCCGGTACTTCATTTAATACTGCAGTCTCAGAAGGCGTAAGTGTATAGGATACATAATCTGTAGAGACATAGCCTGTTACGCCATCTTTGTCCTTGATTTTGACCCAGGCTGCATTTGGTTGTGCCAATGCAGTAAAGCTTTCTCCAACTGGCAGTATGCGCAGTACAGGGCTGCCTGTCACTGGCTGTGCGCGGAAATTAACACCTTTCTCGACTACACCTGTACCCGGCTCATTGGGTACCGAAGAAGGAGCTACCGCAGCGGGAGCAGAAGTGGTCTCTGCCGAGACGGTTACATTGGATGTGGAAGCGCTATCCGAACTTTTCGTATAGGCAGACGACGCTGTCACAATCGTTGTGGTACTGCTATTGGTTGTGTCTTTGCTAGTATTGGAAGAATTCGAGCTTGGTTTGTAATCCACATAACCGGCAGATACATAGCCTGTTTTCACGCCTACTTTGACACGTAACCAGTGGCTGTTGACCTCACGCAGAATCTTGATGCTGGTCCCTGGCTGCAGTGTGCTATACACGTCACTATCAGTGGTAGGGCCCGAACGGAAGTTGACGGGAAGGTTGATTTTGCCGACCGGTACAGATGTTACTGCTGCGCTCGTTACTTGTGGAGTTGATGTCAACAATACAGCGGCAGTCAGTAGAGTGATGATATTTCGTTTCATGGATGTCCTCCTCGGGAAATTCTCTCTATGTTGTATGCTCGTGGAGTTATGTATTGGTCAATGAAAAGTAACAAAAAAATGTGGCAAGCCTATGTTGGAATGAACAAAATGACAGCTTCGTCATATTTTCATCATAGTTGCTTACCACATTTATACCATATTGAATCAGGTTCTGTCGACCATAAAAATTATATTCAAGTAACTTTTGTACTAATTATTCCACTCCCAGGTATTCCTTCATGCCATCTACAACTGCCTGAGCCAGCTTCTGTTGGAATTCATCCGTATACATTAGTGCCTCGTCGGTTGTGCTGCTCAGGTATCCTGCTTCAATCAGTACAGCCGGCATGTTGGTTTCTCTGGTTACATGCAGACTCTTGGTATGGATACCACGATCCGGCAGCCCGAGTGCACTCACAACATGATCATGAATGACTTTCGCAAAAGCGGCACTGTCTTTACGGGTATAATAAATTTCGGTCCCGCTTGGTGATACTGCCGAAGAAGTACTGTTGCCGTGAATAGACACAAACAGATCAGCATTCAGATCATTTGCCGTTTTAACACGTCCCTGCAGTGTTGGATAGGTGTCATCACTGCGTGTTAGTACAAAGTCAATATTCGGTTCCTGCTGGAGCAGCGTCTGGATTTTCAACACAACTGCAAGTGTGAAATCTTTTTCTTTGCGCTGCTGGATACTCGGAGCACCCGGGTCTTTGCCGCCATGTCCTGCATCAATAACGACGAGCATTTTGCCATCTTTACCGGGACCGGATGTTGATGTAGGCGGTACAGACTGCGATGGTTCATTATCAGCAGGATCTGTGGATACCGCTCCATTGTCTGCTCCTGTTGGGGTAGTATCTGTTCCGGCAGGCGGTGTTGCAGGATTCAATGCACCATCCAGCTCAACCATAACAATTCCCTTTTGGTTGTTGATCACCTTATACTGCTGGGCACTGTTCAGATCAAGCACAATGCGTACCGTAGATGGAGAACTGCTGAATAGAGAATAGCGTATTCCCGCTACATCAGGATAACCGGTAACGTCTACTTTACCAATCGCTCCTACGCTTGGCTGCTGTCCCTTAAGGAACGTACTGGAAAATGATGTTTTGGGCAGATCCAGTACAATTCGATCCGGATTATTCAATGAGCTGTATTTGGGAGCGACGCTGCCATCGACGGTAATCGTCAAACGATCGTCACTGAAACTGATAGCATTAACTTTGGCTACGTCCTCCTGCTGAGGCGCAGCTGTATCCTTGCCAGTCGAAGCTGTCGCAGCAGGTGCTGTTGTCAGATAGACAGTCTTGACCGCATTATCCCATTTCACGGTCGTGCCCGTATTCTCGCTAATAAATCGCAGTGGTACCAATGTAGTGCCATTATGCACAGACGGTGCCGCTTCCAGATCTACCGATTTGTCATTAACGAGTGCCGAATAACTGTCGGCTGTAAGCTGCAGGGTATTGCTGCCCTGCTTGATTGTTGCTGTCTGCGTTGCGTTGGACCAGGTTACTTTGTAACCAAGCTGTTCCACCACTACACGCAGCGGTACCATTACCGAGCCTTTGACAGTCGTGACCTGTCCATCTGCGGGCAACGTCAGCTCCTGTCCGTTAAAGTTGATATGCGTCTGTTCTGCAGCATGACCCATGGATGGTGCAATCAGCATAAACAGCAGCATGAACATTCCCAACATCCATACATTTGCTTTTTTCATAGATCCCCTGCCATTCCCTGACCGGTACTGATTGTCCCCTCAATTCCCGTGTCAGTAAGTAGTAATTGTGTGTCCTTGTCTTCCGACTATATGTGAATACCGGCTGAGCCGGTGATATACAGCTACAATGCAGTTCACTTTCTTTATCGGAAAATCGTGCTGAATTATTGATGTCGTGACTGTTTCAGCAGCGAATATTTCCTGATCAGCCTGAATCGTATGCTCTACTGTTTCGACAGAAACCTCATCCTCTCCTTTCCGCTTGTATAATAAATAGGCTGTGTTCCTGCATTGCATTAATGTCCGAACGGCATAGAGCGGACATCATAATGCATTATGTATATCTTTTATTATGATAATCAGATTATTGGGGCTTGTAAACTTTTGCACATTTCGCTTGGGTATTACACATGTTATTTACAAGGTATTCAAGTGCATTCTTCATAGAGGCATCTGTCTTCTATTCACTGCTTTTATGTATGAGCACGGCTTCCTCCCTGATGATCCACTTTGCTCCCGAACAGATCAAACATTACGATGTCACAAAGTTATCAAAAGTGCTTAAATGTTGATTTTTTGCAGGTACGTTTCAGCTATAATCCAGGCTACAATGAAGCATGTTCCTTCGCGAAGAACCGATTATTTTGTAAACGCATACATTCATGATGGGAGAGGGTTCATTATATGATATCTGTCAAAAGAATAATCAAGCGCGCTTCCGTACTGGTACTCGGATTTACTTTGATGAGTGGTCTAAGCAGTGGTTGTGCCCAAATCACTCCTACTGCCGACGCTGCCTCTGCGTTTGCCAAAGGTGCCGATGTAGGCTGGTTATCGGAAATGGAACATTATAACTGGGCCTTTTACAATGATGCCGGCAATAAACAAGACGCGTTGCAAATTCTGAAAGATCATGGAATCAACTCCATCCGCCTACGGGTATGGGTGAATCCAGCGATTAATTTCTCCAATAAAGCCGATGTGATCAAGCAGGCTGTACGTGCCAAAAATATGGGTTTCCGTATAATGATCGATTTCCATTACAGTGATAAATGGGCCGATCCCGGTCAGCAGTCCAAACCGGCTGCCTGGAACAGTCAGGATATTAATGGTCTGAAAAAGTCAGTCTATGACCATACGTATGATGTATTGACTGCTCTCAAAGCGCAGGGCGTTACACCCGAGTGGGTACAGGTAGGCAACGAGACCAATGATGGCATGCTCTGGGAAGAAGGTCGGGCTTCCAAAAACATGAAAAACTTTGCCGATCTGATCAACTCCGGTTATGATGCTGTCAAAAAAGTAAACGCCGGTACCAAGGTTATTATTCACCTGTCCAACGGCTACGATAATTCCCTGTTCCGCTGGATGTTCGATGGGCTCAAGGCAAATGGTGCCAAATATGATGTGATCGGAATGTCGCTGTATCCGGACAAGAGCAATTGGCAGACGCGCAATCAGCAGACGTTGACCAATATGAATGATATGGTCGCACGCTATGGCAAAGAAGTTATGGTCTGTGAAGTGGGTATGGATGCCTCCGATCCTGCTACATCCAAAGCGTTCCTGACGGATATTCTTGCCAAGACACGCTCTGTATCTGGCGGCAAGGGACTCGGTGTATTCTACTGGGAACCCGAATCGTATGGTACCTGGTATGCCTATACCAAAGGAGCATTTGATTCCAAAGGGAAAGTCACTATTGCCCTGGATGCATTTTTGAATTAAATCACTTTTCGGTTTCTTATAAACAGAATTCAGGAGCAATAGCAATAGCAATAGCAATAGCAATAGCAATAGCAAATAAATGATACTGCAATTAGATATTTTTTAAAAACAGCGTATCTCTGTATTCAGGGAATACGTTGTTTTTATATCACCTAAACAGATCATACTTTACTACCGCGCATGCTTTCCTTTTCTTTTAATAACAAACTTCAGATTGCTTCCAAAAGTAGCTTTCAAAGACGGATATAATAAAAAAGGCTGCTTCCGAATCTTGATTGATTCGGAAGCAGCCGCTCGGACTGTGAGGCTGTATAGAATACGCGCCGTGTCATCATACAACGATATATTTTCTCTTAGGTTACAGCTGTCTTTGGAGGATACGGATACCAAATGGCTGCAGTTCCAGTGTACTGCCCGGAGCCAGCGTTTCTGCGTTCAGCAGATCCTGATAGTCATTGTCATCCAGCTGCAGCGATTTCACTTCATCACTATAGTTCTGTACAAATACAAATTCGTCTTCACCCTGTACTCGTGCATGGGCTGTCACGTCTTGCGGTAGCTTCGCAGCCAGTGTGCGCTTCACGTCTGCACGTAATGTGATACTTTCGATCAGATCGCTCAGGAAATGATCTTTGGTGCGGGCCGCGACATAATAAGCTTCACCATTGCCGTAATGATTCACCGTTACTGCCGGACGACCTGCATAGAAATCATCGCCGTATACAGCCAGTGCCTTGGCATTCTCCAGATGGATCAGATCACACAGATCCTGCACTTCATATTCGCCCTGCAAGCCCAGCTTATTCGAATTATTCGCAACAATACGGTTCCGATCATTAATATGCAGGCCGTCGATTTCTTCGGACCAGATGCCCAGTACACTACGCAGTGGACCCGGGAACCCGCCGAGGAAGCAAAGATCATTCTCATTCACGATACCCGACCAGTAGCTGCTGATCAGCGTACCACCAGCTTCTACAAATTTCTCGAATCGCTCGCCAACGCCCTCACGAACCATATACAGCATCGGTGCCGCGACCACTTTATATTTGGAGAGATCCTGCTCCATATCAATAACATCCACTGCAATGCCGCGCTCCCAAAACGCACGGTAGAAGTTCAGCACGGTCTCTTCATAACCAATCCCTGTATTGCGGGGTCCCTGGCTGTCCTTGACTGCCCAGCGATTCTCCCAGTCGAAAATGACCGCAACTTCAGCCTGTACCTGGCTGCCGCGGATACGTTGCAGTTGTTCCAGTGCTGTCCCCACATCCTGTACATCGCGGAATACACGGGTGTGCTCATGACCGGCATGATCTACGACCGCGCCATGCAGCTTTTCACTGGAGCCCTGGCTTTTGCGCCACTGGAAATACTGTACCGAATCCGATCCGTGTGCTACTGCCTGCAGTGAAGACAGCAGGTGCATACCCGGACGTTTATTTTTGCTAATCGGCTGCCAGTTGGTCAGACTTGGTGTGCTCTCCATCAACAGGAACGGCTGCTGCTTAATCGAGCGGACAATATCATGCATCATGGCAATTTTAGCTGCCTGCATGGTGTCTCCTTCATGATCATGCCATGTTGGGTAGCTATCCCAGGAGAGAATATCGAGAATATCAGCGAATTTCCAATAATTTAATCCTTCGAAAAACTCCATAAAGTTCGTCGTTACCGGCAGCAGACGCTCGGCATGACGAAGCGGCTCGATCTCGTGACGACAGAAATCCACGGTCTGATCGGTTACAAAACGGCGCCAGTCCAAATTCATGCCATGCACTTGTGTCTCTCCATGCGGAGCCGGAGACTCTACCTGGGACCAGTCGGTGTAAGTATGACTCCAGAATGTAGTCCACCAGGCCAGATTCAGCTGCTCCAGCGTACCGTACTTTTGTTTCACCCAGTTACGGAAAGCTTCCTGGCAATAATCACAGTGACATTCGCCGCCATACTCATTGGAAATATGCCAACCGATTACCGCTGGATGATTGCTGTAGCGCTCTGCCAGCAGCGTATTCATGCCGGTTACCTTTTCCCGATAGACGGGCGAAGTAAAGCAGTGATTATGACGGAATCCATGCAGATTGCGTACACGATTCGCTTCTACCCGCAGTACTTCCGGGTATTTGGCAGACATCCATGCCGGACGCGCTCCACTCGGTGTAGCCAGCAGCGCAGATATACCATTTGCTGCAAACCGATCCAGCACTTCATCCAGCCATTCAAAAGTGTATACCCCTTCTTCCGGTTCCAGAGATACCCAGGAGAAAATGCCGACAGACATCACATTGCATTTCGCCAGCTTCATCAAGCGAATATCTTCTTCCAAAATATCCGGACGATGTCTCCACTGCTCGGGATTATAATCTGCTCCATGCAGCATCTGTGTCCAGGATGGCGTAACAGTAGTTGTATTAATCGGGTTCATAGCCAGTCTCCTCTGTTATTCAAAATGGGCTTACTCTTTTACCGAACCCAGCGTCATTCCTTTGACAAAGAACTTCTGCAGGAACGGATATACGATCAGAATAGGCGCTGCGCCGATAAAGATCTGGGCGGCTTTAACAGTTGTCTGCGAGATCAGATCCATCTCCTGCGGACTCGCGCTCATGGAACTCATATCCTGCTGGATGATAACCGTCTGCAGGAAAGTCGCCAGTGGAAACTGACTGGAGTTGTTAAGATACAGCAATCCGTCAAACCAGGAGTTCCAGTGGAACACCATGCTGAACAAAGTAATTGTTGCAATCGACGGCATCGAGATTGGCAGATACATCGTAAACAGGGTGCGGAATGGACCAGCACCATCGATAAAAGCAGCTTCTTCCAGCTCTTTGGGAATTCCGCGGAAGAAGTTCATCATCAGAATAACAAGGAACGTGTTGACTGCGCCTGGTAGTACAAGTACCCAGAAGGAATCGATCAGACCCAGCTTCTGAATCACGATATAGAACGGAACCAGACCGCCTGTGAACACCATGCTGAATACAAACAGCCAGGAGTAGATCGTACGCCCTTTAAAAGCGGACTCTTCCTTGGACAGCGGATACGCGGCCAGGAATGTCAGCATCAGTGTAATCGCGGTACCAATCACAGTACGCAGTACCGAGATCCAGATGGAATGCAGGAAGATTGGATTGAACATTGTTTTCTTATAGGCTTCCAGCGAAAATTGTACCGGCCAGAGACCAACCAGATTCGCGTCGGCTGCCGCTTTGGCACTGAAGGATACCGCCAGTACGTGCACGAGCGGTATCACACAGGCGATTGACAGAAAAATCAGCAGTGCAATATTGAATACATTAAATATCCGGTAACCGGTTGTTTTATAATACATAGTTTCCCTCTTTTCCCTGGCCTGTCATTAGAAAATGCGATAGTTGGCCCATTTGTAGGCAGCACGGTAAGACAGCAGAATCAGCACCATACTGATCACGGATTTGAACAATCCGATTGCTGTACCAAAGCCCATTTCGCCGTTAAGGATAGCTGTACGATAGACAAAGGTATCGATGATGTCGCCTTTTTCATAGACCAGCGGATTGTACAGGTTGAAGATCTGGTCAAAGCCGGCATTCAGTACGTTACCCAGCGCCAGTGTACCGACAACTGCAGCGATCGGAACGATCGACGGAATCGTAATATGCAGGGTCTGGCGGAAGCGGGAAGCTCCATCCATCTCGGCAGCTTCGTACAGTGCAGGGTTAATGCCTGCCAGAGCAGCCAGGAAAATGATCGTATTGTATCCAAACTCTTTCCATACATCCGAGACGATAACGGTAAAGCGGAACCAGTCATTATCTCCGAGGAAGAAAATCGGCTGTACGCCGAAGCTAGACAGAATACGGTTCACAAATCCATCCGTTGCCAGCAGGTCAATCAGAATTCCGCCCAGAATAACCCAGGACAGAAAATGCGGCAGATAAACCATCGTCTGAATGGTGCGCTGCAGGCGTACTTTGCGGATTTCATTGAGCAGCAGAGCAAACACAAAAGGAACAAACAGGTTAAAAATTAATTTCAGTACAGCAATAATCAGCGTATTCCAGATCACCTGTATACTGTCCTGACGTTCAAACAGATAACGGAAATTCTCCAGCCCTACCCATTCCGATCCGGTAAAGCCGAGCCATGGTTTGTAATCCTGAAAAGCCATGACGATACCGGCCATCGGTACATAGCTGAATAGCAGCAGAAAGATCATGGATGGCAGCAGCATGACGTGAAAAGGCCATGTTTTACGAAGTGTTTTCATTACTTTCCTCCTATGACAGGTCTGGCGACATGTAATCAGCCAAGAAAATAACGACCCGGTAAGCCAGGTCGTTATCCTCCCGTATATTGATGTGTCCGCCTGACAGCTGGTTTATTTTTGGATACTGCTGTACCAGTCGTTGACTTCTTTGGTTACATCGTCACCGCCGGAAGATTTCCAGGTCTGTACAAACGTATCAAAGGAATCGACTGGAGACTTGCCATAGATGATTTCATTGAAAGCCTGACTTTCGATTTTGTTCAGATAATCCATTTTGGTCTTCATGCTTTGTGTAGTCGGACCGGTAAACATATTTGGATAGGAACTGTCCTTTTGAGACATTAGCACTTTGGCTGCTTCCGGTGTTAATGGACCATAGTTATTGGCAATATCGCGTTCCAGACGGGTCTCCGGCTTCGCGCCATCAGCCAGTTTGAGCAGGGCATCCATCTGTGCGTTCGGAATACGCGCTCCATCACGAACCAGCAGATAACGTACGCTGTTCACATAGCCGCCGGGAATTTTGTCGATCGGCATTACTTTGCCGGATGCATCCAGATCATAGTCATAGCCTTTGAACAGACCGTTGTCGAACTCGCTATCTGCCTTCGGATTCGCCAGATGATCAAACATATAGTTCTGATAGGTAAAGAAAGCTTCCGGATTTTTCATATTTTTGTTGATAAGAGTAACACCATTGGTTGTTGCTGTACCGTGACGCATTGCTTTGCCATCCGGTCCTGCAGGGATAGCGATCGGCTTCCATACTGCGCCCGGTGCATTTTTCACGGTGTCCTGCAGTGGCCATCCGCTCATCCAGTAAGGTCCTGGGAGAATACCTGCTGTCCCTGCTACTGCCGGTTCGGATGTTTTGTTCTCATCCCATAGCGCAGCTTCTTTTGGAATATAGCCTTTGTCGAACCATTCCTTGATCTTGCTCAATCCTTGTTTCATGCCTGGCTGAATCGAACCGTATTGCAGTGTACCGTCAGCGGCTTTGTTCCACTGCTGTGGAAGCGTACCATAGGCACCGAAGATCCAGGACGGATCACCCATCCATGTATTCATGGAGTTTTTGAAGCCGATACTCAGTGGGATCACTTTGTCCGCAGACAGTCCATCCGGGTTTTTGGTTTTGAAAGCGTCCATGACTTTTTCCAGTTCATCCATCGTTGTTGGTGCTTTCATGTTCAGCTTATCCAGCCAGTCCTGGCGGATCCACAGTACATAATCATGGTTATACGCGTAATCGAGAACCGGAATACCCATTTTTTTGCCTTCACGGATATAAGGATTCCAGACATTTGGATCTTCGGCCATAGCCGCTTTCCAGGTATCTGATGCATATTTGTCAAACAGTGGACCGACTTCGCTGTAGATTCCGGAATCGATCAGATCCTGTGCCAGCTGGGCATCCGTATCGCCGATAGTTACCACATCCGGCATATCCTGACCGGACGACATGGACAGGCGCATTTTGGTAGCAAATGCTCCGTTGGTATCCGTTACAGACCAGAGTGATTTGATATCGATCCCGAATTTGTCTTTCGCCCACTTGGTTGCTACGTTATTTTCAGCCGATTCACCATTTTTGAATTTGAGTGAAGGGTCAATTCCCCATACCGTACTGATCGTTACCGGTGGATCGTATTTTTCCTTGTATGCGTTTTCAGTAGTGGCCGATGCGGAATTGCTGCTGCTTCCGGCACCGCCTCCACATGCGGCAAGTGTGGCTGCGGTGAGTACTGTTGTCAGCAAAACCGCAGCGGTTTTTTTAATTCCCATGTTGCTCCCCCTTTAACTTGGACCTTGCTGGTGTTGATCGTATTGTTCGAGTGACTTGCTGTTCATATTTTTATTATAAGTGGGAGAGCACACATATCCTATGTCACGAAATTAACATTCCTGCACCTTTTGCAAGCAATTACCTGTCCCTGAATTCATTCGGGGTCATGCCATAGTGCTTTTTGAATAATTTGCTGAAATATTGCGGATTCTGATAACCCAGTTCAGCCGTAATTTCATAGATTTTGTGATTGGTATGCTTGAGTAGATAGAGGGCTTTTTCCATACGGATGCGAATAATATAATCACCCAGACCTTCACCGGTCTCTGCTTTGTAGATTTTGGACAGATAAACCGGATGCAGAAATACGCGATCGGCAATATTTTTGACGGATACATCCTGTGCCAGATGACTGGCTACAATCTCCTGTACCTGCTTGACGATCCGGCTGCGACTTGGTTCTACCGACGAACTGCGTTGTCCTTCCATCCGGGTCAGTACATCCATACACCAGCTGCGCAATCGTTCCAGTGATCCGGTAATATGCTGCGCCGCAAAAGGATCAAGTCCGCCGGAGTCGTTGGCCAACAGCATATGCCCATGATGATGAGCCATGTAGACCAGCGCATTGCTGACTGCCAGATATACTTCGTACAGCTGTTCATGCGTCAGCGGCAGGGATTCCAGTGAATCCAGTACACCATTTAGCTTCTCCCGCGCGGTATCCCACTGACCCGATTCCAGCAGATGGATCAAGGTAGGTGGACGATATAATGGTTCCATATATTTATTGATCGTAGGACGTTCCAGTGTATAATGCTGCGGCTGCACATAGTGAATACGGGATTCAGCAGATGCCGATGATCCTTGCGCAAAGCGCAGCAGCTGCCGATAGGCAGAAGCGAGTCCATCCGGGAAAACAATCATTTCACTAATATACACATTCAGCTGCAGCTTCAGGTAGCGATTGGCATTATCCACGAACGATTCCAGCAGCTGCTCATTCTGCCGGGTCTCTTGTTCGTCATTTCTCCACAGCATAATCAGTCCGTTATGCGGCGCTCTGCCAGACCATAGCGGACGCTGCTGATCAAGTACTTCAGCGGCAATATTGGCTGCCGCATACTCCAGAAGCCGGGCTTCGCTTTCTTCCATTCCGCGCAGGGATGGACTGGCAGGAACAAACAGCATTCGTACCGCATCTCCAGGTCGCAGCATAACTTCATAATTTTCCAGACGATTCAGCAGTTCACGTTCACCCGGTTCACGACCAAGCATCAGATCACTTAATAACCCTTCGCGCAGCAGCTCCAGTTCGGATTGGCGGCGATAGGAGAGCTGATTATAACGATCAAGCTGCCCCCGCTCTTCCTCCAATGCCTGAACAGCAATATGGACACTTTTGATAAACTGCTCATCATCTACTGGCTTAAGGATATAATCGCCCGCTTTGAGACGGATCGCTTTTTGCGCATATTCAAAATCCGAATGTCCGGTCAGCACCATGGTTCGTACCTCCGGCCATTGGTGTGATATCTCACCCAGTAGCTCCAGACCGTCACGATCCGGCATACGGATGTCTGTTACTACAATATCGATCTCATGCTGATTCATAAGTTCCAGTGCCTGATCAACCGAATCGGCACGATAGACCTGCTGAATATGAAGTTGTTCCCATGGAATAGTAAGCGCCAGACTCCCTGTCACATACGATTCGTCATCTACCAGTAAAATATTGACCATTCTGTTCACTTCCCTGATTTCTATAATATCCTGCGGCTATGGTCGTTCAAGATGGAGCAGCCGCCTGCTCGCTTTGCCAGCGGAGCGTGACCTGCAGACCTCCCAGCGGAGAAGCTGACAAAATAACACCTGCATTCTCTCCGAAACGAAGCTGCATGCGCTGATGCACATTCCATAGTCCACAGCCCATTTCTTCACCCAGTGGTTCTTCCAGACTAAGCTGTAGCTGCTGCATGGCTTCGGGTTCCATGCCTTTACCATCATCTTCTACGGAGAGTAGCCAGTCCTCTCCATCCCTGTATCCGGTAATCCGGATCTGTCCTGCCGATGAATAACGTTCAATCCCGTGAATCACGGCATTCTCTACCAGCGGCTGAATCATCAGCGGCGGGATGGGTACACGCTGCAGTTCATCTTCAAGTTCAATCTCATATTTTAGACGTGCCATTCGCATCTGCTGGATCGCTAGATAATTGGATACAAAGTCCATCTCTTCGGCCAGCGGAACCAGATCGCGTTCCTGTCGGGTGGTATAACGGTAATACTGCGACAAATTCTGGGACATGGCGATCACAGCCTGCTGATTATTCAGCTTGGCCATGCTGGTAATAAAAGAAAAGCAGTTATAAAAGAAATGCGGATTAATCTGGGACTGCAGCTGCTTGAGCCGGGCTTCCCGCACATGAATCTTCTCCAGATACACATGCTCAAACAGCGTCTGGATCTGGGAGACCATGGAGTTGAACCGATCCGATAAATAAGCAAATTCATTGCGTCCTCTGGGCTTGATCCGTACCGAATAATCTTCCTGCTTGAGCCGGGTGAATCCTACAATCAGCTGGCGCATGGGTACCTGTACCTGCGCATACAGCAAATAAGCAGCAATAAAACTCATCAGCAGCAGTATAATTACCGACAGATAGAACAGCCGATTGGAATCCTGAATCGGCTTCAAAATATCATTAAGCGGAATATAGTCAATCATATACCAGCCTGTCACTTCCGAGCGGACTGCATTGACCATATAGGATTGCCCATTCACATCGACTGTACGACTCTCAATTTCTCCAAGCGGCTGCTGATGCATCGCAGTGATCAGCGCATCCGTTAACCGGTGATCCGCAGAACGGTTATAGATTGTGCCCAATCCGGGATTGTAATAAAAGGGATCACGGCGTCCATCACTTTTGAATTTGTCCAGCATATCCTGAATGTTACCGCTATCAAATTCGACTTTGATAACGGTACTGATATCGGCTGAATCCACTGCTGCATTATACGGTGAAATGGATGTCCAGGAAAACACAAATTGTGCCGGCGCAGAAGATAACGTATCCGGCACACGTGTCACCTGCCAGCCGGAATGAAATTCCCGGGAAGCCGATGACGGATCGACGGAAGCTGCATCACTATCAGTCACCAACCGCTGCAGAGATGGTGAATAAATAGACAGATGTGCTCTCCAGTTGGACGAACTTTCCTGAATAGCCAGCTTGCTCTGGATTCGCTTGACCAGATTAATAGAGTCCAGATCCAGATAACCATTGCGTAAATACATATCGTTAAAGCTAACCACATCCGGATCATGAATCAGCAGATTCGGCCAGGAAGACAGCAGCTCAATATTCGTATTCACCTGATTCTGAAAAAAGCTGAGCTGATTCATATTGGACTGATTCAGCTCCTGCCGAAGTACATGCGTCGTCGTCTGATTGGAGTACGTATAGAGGATAATAATCGGTACCAACATCACAACAAGCAGAATAATCATTTTGGTAAATAAATTATAGCGGTACACGTTCATCGCACTCCTTTATCTCACCAGCGGTAGCCTCTCCGCTGCAACCTGAACATACCGCCGCGCATGATCAGACAACCTACCAGACTGATCACCAGCATCATACCGCTGAATACAAGCATAAAATGCAGTTCTGCCGGATCACCAATAATACGGATCACATCACTCCAGATCTTGTGCGGATCGGTAAACACGTCCCAGCTGTTCCAGCGCACAAATCGTCCAATATAAATACCGATACTGCTGAGCACCAGCACAATACATGCAAACACCCATGAACGCACAGTCCCGTAGCGCTCTGCAACAAGTAGCTGCAGAGAAGATAGCGAATACGTTCCCAACCCCAGTCCTACCACAGCAGCCGTCACAAACAGAAACAGATGGTACCAGAATTCCAAATCATGCACAAAACGCCCGGTTGGCTTGTAGTGAACAAACGGATGAATCATATCCGTTACCAGGTAAGCCGAATTGGGATAAAATAGTAGCCATATGACCACCAGCACTCCTGTGACGATCTTCATAGGCCAGAACATCCGGCGCTGTCTGTAAATAGACATCATTCCATCCAGTAGTAGCGCCAGTACAACAGGTACCCATGCCAGGAAAATATCCCAGTTCAAAAAACGATACAGCGATCGACCGGTATAATCCCGGATATGCTGCCCCATCCAGACACAAAAAAAAGTGCCTATGAGCAAAGCTGCCAGCACAACCACTTTACCGACCCATGTACGGCTTCCCCATATATTTTCATTCATGGGAATGCTTCTCCTCTGTCTCCGCAGACAGACTCTGGATCATCTGATCAAAGCGCTCACAGATTGCTTCCACATCTTTCAATCGTGCCAGTTGACGGCGCCACTCTGCGGGTATCGCTTCATAACCGTAATACAGACCTGCCAAGCCTCCGGTTACCGCTGCCGTTGTATCGGTATCTTCACCCAGATTGACTGCAGTCAGTACGGCTGTCCGGTATTGATCGGTATGGAGCAGTGTCCAGATACTCGCTTCCAGGGTATGCAGTACATAGCCGCTGGAAGCAATCTCATCTATCTGCAGCTGATCCAGATCTCCCTGCACAATACGTGCAAACCGGCTGTATTCCGCGTGATCGCTATAGTGCGTGCGGATTATCTCGCACATCGCCAGATAGCTGTCCCGCAGACTCTGACCGGGTGCAGCAGAGAGAATCTGTACTCCAAACTCTACATAAATTACCCCTGCCAGAATCGATACCGGGTGACGATGGGTTAGCGAAGATACTCTTCTTATCCATTCATATCGCTTGGCTCTACTCATATTCACCAGTCGATACACCAGCGGCAGAATACGCATCAGTGAGCCGTTGCCATTACTGTATTCATCTTCCCCACCAGCCTCTTCATAAGGAACAACGCCGCTCTCCATACGTGTAATGGCCTGCCGAGTAGCAATCCCGATATCAAACAATTCATCATGGGCTGTCCATAATCCCTGACGGTACCACTGGATAAATCGTCGTCCCAGATCATCTGTATCCAGCTGCGGATGCATGACGAGGCTGTAAAGCAGACAAAGCGTCATTGTACTGTCATCCGACCATGTGCCTGGCGGCTGATGATGAGTACCATAACCGATCATATCCACGGCTGGACGAGCAGCGATCTCCTTTCGGCTCATGAATTCATAAGGGACACCAACTGCATCTGCTATAAATAGTCCGATAATGCCACCTTTGACCGATGGTACCTTTATTTTACTGGGTTGATTATTCATATCCGTATTCTTCCTTTCTATGCTTCAGGCTGCTAGTTTTGTACGAGTTTTAAGCTGGGTAATTCTACGGAATGTTCTGTCATTCTAGACATTCCTGCATGTTAAGATACTTCTCTGCCCGCCAACACATTATAAAGATGCTATAAGGCATCCCCACCACGAATAAACTGGCGCACGACTTTTTCCAGCCGGTCCACATATTCTACCAGCTGCTCCTCCGGTAGATTCTCAATAACCGACTGATCATTCATATCAAAATGCCACATGATACTCTTCAAAATATAGCTGTATGTAAAAAACACCTGATCCATCAGCGTGCGATCCAGGGCAGTGTCTGTGGCCGCTGGTGTCAATTCGATAATCGCCTGTACATAGACTTTGAAGCTGGATGGGTTAAAGTAGTTCTTTTCATGCAAATCATGGATAAAACTGCCTTCCCTTCCTTTAAAGTTGTAGGCAATTACTTCTTCGGGTGTCATCATATTAAGCGTTCCTCCATCTTTCGGCACTTTTCTCCAATTCTTTTAAGCATAGCTTATTTTGAGCAGTGTGAAAAGTTGATTCGTTACTCATCAATTTGCTCTAGAGCTGGCATCCTTTTAAATAGACTCACTTCCAATTTTATAGAAAATTGATGGACATGCAGTAAAGTTTCCCCCCCATCATTTAATGATGTGAATAGAAAAAGACTGTCTTTTCCAAGTTAGAAAAGACAGCCTCTTGGTATACAAGGAGTATATATCTCATTTGCAGAATACATTCTCATTCTGAACTTCGTGAAACAAAAATAAACACGTATACCCGGTAACAATCAGGAATTCAATTCAGCCAACCTTGCACCAACACGCGCCACAGTGATCCCTTTGAGTGGTGAGCCTCCGGAAGTAAAGTTCACATAATAATTACCGGGCTCCCAAGGCGTTGTTTTATAAATAGACCAGCTGCTGCCGCCTCCGATACTAATAATACTGTCAGGAATCAGCTCACCGGTCGGTGAATCTTTGGAGAGAGAGATGGTCATACGCTGCTTGCCTTCATTTTTTACCCATATTTTCACAAATCCATAACCTTCCGGCACTTGAAAAGGCTGTGACATCTGAGTACCTGAAAAGCGTTCTACAAATATCGTTCTGGTAGATTGAGGTTGCGCATCAGACTTATCCTTTTTCAAAAGAGGGACAGACGTCTCATGTCGGAACATCATATCGTTTGTTCCTTCTCCTCTTCCAACAGGTGAAAGCAAAAGCTTCGGTTTTTCTTGCACAGGCTGGTCGGATACTACTGCAGATGCTACTGGTATTGGAGGTACGGAATGCTTCTCCACTTTAAAATATGATGTTAGAGACAGGATGAGTACGATAACTACGGCCAGCGTTATACCTGTGTAAATATACGCTTTTTTGTTCTTTTTTGGACTTTGGGGATTAGGTCTGGTAGTGGGTTTCTCCATAATTAATAATCCTACTTTCTATTTATTAATAAATTGTCTAATTTATGAATCTATGTAGTGATCTAAGCTCCTTCCATCATATTTAACTAAATATTAGATACTTATGTATAATTTACATTTTATGATTACTTCATGTCAAACGGACTTCATACAGCAAATAACAGCACATTGGAAAACTCTTTTTAATACTATTCCATTTTTTCGTGATCTCTTGTGAAAATTAGACATAATTTAGAGGTGGTTTACAGACATTCTCTTATCAAAAAAAGTCTTCCTTCTACTAGAGCACCCTATAATAATGCTATAATTTCCATAATATCCACAGCAGCGCTTTCAACGAGTCGCTTAACCCTTTATTGATCCAAAGGAGTGAACATCTTGATTATTGATATCCATCATGCCAGCTGGCGGCGCGAACAGAGTACAATTATTAATGATATTTCCTGGCAGGTGCAGCCGGGTGAGCACTGGTGTCTGCTTGGACTCAATGGCTCCGGCAAGACCACTCTGCTCAATATGATCAACGGCTACATATGGCCAACTACCGGTACCATCAGTGTACTCGGTGAGAAATTCGGCGAAGTGGATCTGCGTGAACATCGCAAGCGGATCGGCTGGGTCAGCACTTCTCTGCAGCAGCGGCTGCACGGACGCGATACGGCAGAGAATATTGTGCTGAGCGGTAAATTTGCCTCGATCGGCATCTATACCCAGATTGAGGATCATGATCGCGAACAGGCTTTGCAGCTGATGCAGCAGCTGGATGCCGAGCGGCTGGTCGGCCGTACTTACGATACGTTATCCCAGGGAGAACGTCAGCGTATACTAATTGCCCGTGCATTGATGGCTTCACCAGATCTGCTAATTCTCGATGAGCCCTGCACGGGCCTGGATATTTTTGCGAGAGATCAGCTGCTTCAGCGGGTACAAAGTATCGCAACCGGACAAAATGCTCCTACTCTGCTGTATGTTACCCATCATATCGAAGAGATCATGCCTTGCTTTAACAAGACGATGCTGCTGCGTGATGGCCAGATATTTGCTGCCGGTTCTACAGCGGCTATGCTGGATTCACAGCGGCTCAGCGAATTTTTCAATACCAGTGTCGAAGTACGTCCGGAACCGGGCGATCGGTATTCGATCCGTCTTACCGGTCCTTTCACCACCATGCCTGCAGAGGCAGCAGAATAACATCTACCGACTTCAATGTGAAGGGAGCACTTAATAAATATGATGAAATATCAGTATCTGGGACGCAGTGGTATGCAGGTGTCCCTGCTCGGACTGGGCACCAATTCCTTCGGCAAGCGTGCCGACAAAAAAACATCGATTCAAATTCTGCATGTTGCGATTGACAGCGGCATTAACTTTATCGATACAGCCAATATCTATGCAGGTACCGCTTCCGAGCGAATTATCGGCGAAGGGCTCAAAAACGGCAAACGGCATGAGGTGATTCTTGCCACCAAAGCGGGGCTGCCACGCGGAGATGAGCCGAATCAACGAGGCTCCTCGCGCTACCATCTGCAGCGTGAACTGGAAGACAGTCTCAAACGCTTGCAGACCGACTATGTAGATCTGTATCAGATTCATACATTTGATCCCTATACGCCGCTCGACGAGACACTTCGTACACTCGAACATATGGTTCAGTCTGGCAAGGTACGCTATATCGGCGCTTCCAATTATGCAGCCTGGGAGCTCATGAAGGCGCTCGGAATCAGTGATCAGCTCAAGCTGGAGCGATTTGTATCGATCCAGACGTCCTACTCGCTGGCTGATCGTACACCGGAACAGGAGCTAATGCCGCTCTGTCAGGATCAGGGCGTCGGGATTATCCCATATTTCCCACTGGCTGGAGGAATACTGACCGGCAAATATTCGCAGGAAGACGAAGCGCCCGCAGGTTCGCGTGCGGACAAAGATCCTTCCTTTAATCGATTGTTGACCGGAGAGCGAATCGGACTTGCTGACGGTATCAGCTGGTGTGCCCGTTCGCTGTCCATTGATCCGGCTGTGCTATCCCTGGCCTGGCTGATGAGACAACCCGCCGTCTCCAGTATTATTGCCGGAGCCACATCGGTAGAACAGCTGAATAATAATCTGAACAGCATTGAACTCGTACTGAGCGATGATGTCATGGCAGAGCTGGAGCGTTTAAGCAAGCCTTTCCGCTACAGTGAGCCTTTTGCCACCTATCGTCTGTTATAAAATATATTGCCCTTGAGGAGGCTCCACATCATATGGAATATATCCCGGATCGTTATTCAGCTGGAAATAATGGGTTCAGCTACCCATCATCCCAGATTATCTATCCTGCTCCATTACGCAAAGGAGACCGGATTGCGATTATCGCTCCGTCCAGCGGCGTTAATCCCCAATATCATCATCTGCTGCACCGGACACGTGATCAACTCGAACAAGCCGGATATGAAGTGATACTGGGCGAGAGCATATGGACCAATGACAAATGTGTCAGTCTTCCCAAAGCGAAGCGCGCTGCCGAACTGCAGCAATTCCTGTTGGATGAGCAGATACAGGCGATTATCCCGCCATGGGGTGGAGAGTTCCTGATGGAGCTGCTACCACTGCTGGATTGGGATCGTATTCGCCAGCTTCCACCCAAGTGGATCCTCGGTTTCTCCGATATCAGTACGCTAACCTTTGCTTATACGCTGCAGACGGGATATGCCTCGGCCCATGGTCCTGGCGCAGTTGATATATCAGGCACCAATGACCCGACAACTACAAAGTGGCAGGAAGTATTGACAGCTCTCGCCGGACAGACGATCGAGCAGCAGTCCTCCAGTCATTACCAGACTGTAAGTGATCCCAGTCGTGACGGATTAAATCTGGATACGCCAACATACTGGCATATTCTGGGCAAGGAAGAAGAGTCTGATCTCTCTTTGGAGTTCTCCGGTCGACTGATAGGTGGTTGCATGGATGTGCTCACGATCCTGATCGGCACCGACTGGGCGCCAGTACCTTCATTTATTGAACAGTATGGAGCTACGGATGGGGTAATCTGGTATCTGGAAAGCTGTGAAATGAATGCCGGAGATATTTACCGTCACCTCTGGCAAATGAATCAGGCTGGCTGGTTCCGCCATGCCAGGGGCATACTGATCGGCAGACCTGCCGGATATTCTGCATTGGGTAATTTTGAACTGACTGACGCACTGCATCAGGTATTTGACGATCTGGAGATTCCGGTAGTCTATGGCGTAGATATCGGTCATATTCCTCCCCAGCTGACACTTGTCAATGGTGCTTCAGCCATTGTGAGCGTGAAGTCCGGACAGGGCAGCATTGTGCAGACACTGGATTAACCTGAAATGTTATGAAGTTTTGAATTCTTCGGCTTGGATATGGAGCAGCAGCCAGCGTTCATGACGCTGGCTGCTGCATTTTAATCGTCTGTTCGAACATACCAATAATCAACATGGCATTTCATTTCATAATCATTGGCATTGATGATACAATGAGCTGGTCGGCTTTTTTTACAGGACAGGAGGAGTTCCGTTTGCGTGCGATCTTATCATTTCTGACAGAAGTACGGGACTGGCCGCGGAATGTGCGGCTTTTTTTCTGGGCGAATCTGCTTTACCAGATAGGTAACGGCATGTTCAGTGTTCTATATAATCTATACATACAGGGTTTGGGGTACCCGGATGCAATGAATGGACGCATTATTAGTATCCAATCGCTTGCAACCGCTATCTTGTTTATTCCCGTCGGTCTGCTTGGAGATCGGTTTAGCCGCAAAAAACTGCTGGCACTGGGTGCTTTGTTAAGCGGAATCTTCTTTATCGGACGCTCTTTTGCCATGCAAAATGATGCGTTGCTGATATTGGCCGTCTGTTCGGGAATTTTTGCAGCGATTTTTCAGGTAATGGCGATCCCTTTTCTCGCAGAAAATGTATCCCGTTCCCAGAGACTGCGCATGTTCAGCTTCTATTCTTCACTCGTGCTGGCTGCGCAGGTTATCGGCAATACCGGTGGCGGGATACTTGCAGATACGCTTCATTCGGCGGGACTGAGCTATGTATCCAGTCTGCAGCTGGTACTCGTAACAGGCAGTGTGGCGACCCTGCTGGCTTTTATACCGATGATCTTTGTCATGGAAAAGTCGGGAGAATCGCAGAAAGTGCAGCCTGTTCATCCAGCAGTCTCCGCCGACAGACAATCGGCAGCAGATCATACGCTCCCTAGAGATAAAGATAATAACGCTAGAGCTGCTGACGCGTCTTCTCCGGCACCGCTCGTTTCTGTGGCTGCTGATGTACCGGCTTCCATAACGCCAACTGCTGCAATCTCTACCACACCAACATCTATAACGGCTCCAGCCACTTCGGATTCAGCAGCTACTCTTCAACAATCTCCTGCCAAAGTTGTACCCCATTCTGCAAAGCAGGAACGTTCTTCCGATATGAAGTTTATCAGCCGCTTCATGCTGGCACAACTGCTGACCGGATTGGGCTCGGGACTAGTCGTTCCTTATTTGAATTTGTATTTTACCAATCGATTTGATGTCTCTCTGACCTCTATGAGTATATTGATCTCACTCGGTCAGTTGATGACGATCATCTCCATGCTGCTCGGCCCAGCGCTGGCTGCTCGGATCGGCACCGTACGCGCTGTAGTCGCTTTCCAGATGCTGTCGCTTCCATTTCTGCTGCTGACCGGATTTACCAACGTACTGCTCGTTGCCTCCATTAGCTTCCTGTTCCGGCAGGCTTTGATGAACGCAGCCAATCCATTGCAATCGTCGATCATGGTGGATCGTGTCTCCGACAAGCGACGTAGCATCGCCAACTCGCTGATGCAGACGGTATTCATGCTAGGCTGGGCGACGATGGGGCCGGTACAATCGTATCTGGTCACCAGCTATGGAACATATTGGGGGTATGCGATCACCTTTAGCATTACCGGTGTATTGTATGTAGCTTCTTCGATGCTGTATTACTTTATGTTCCGAAAACCACCTGCTCCGAAATTGGCAGAAGCTGCTGCATAACCTCCATAACAATGCGGATGTATGACGAAATAAAAGTTCTTTTCAGCTATCAGAAGAAGATCACATAACAGTATTTCTATGTATTTCAACGATCCCTACGACTATCTAAAAATCCATAAACATATCTATAAAATGGTAAACCCCTAATTTTCTCTTCGCCTAGGCAGCTATGAGAAAATTAGGGGTCTTATTATTGCCATAGTCCGGCAGCTATCTGCGATAACGAATCCGCTGAATCCCACGCCACAGCATATAACCGATCCATGCACCCAGCGTATTGAGCCAAATATCATCTACATCAAATGTGCCCCGCCGGGACAGCATTTGAATCACTTCCACTACAAAAATGCAGCATACAAATCCTATAAGGAAATGCCGGACCTTGATAGGCCAAATCCATGGAATCAACAATCCAAAAGGCATGAATACGCCTATATTGCCAAGCAGGTTAATCAGCATATCCAGCGGGCTGCCTACTTTTAATAATGCAAAATCCATAATAGTTTGAAAAGGAACCCAGTTATACCGATAAGGCGCTTCCGGATGATAGCTGCGTCCAAATCCGAAAAACATCCAGTACAGCAGCAGCAGAGTATAACCGGTCAGCAGCACTATTTTCCAGAAGACAGGTATACCCTCGGAAAGCCATTTTCTTTTTGGTTCGACGTGATCTTGTTTTGTTCTCAATATACTATCCTTTCTCGTCTCATTGCTCTATGTGCCGAATTCTATGATGCAGTGGGGAAATATATGGCTTGCCTTCTTGTTCTGCAAGCAGCAATTCCAGTAGATTCGATGGCACCAGAAAGGCAGATGCTACGTCCTGGATCTCCTGAAGAGATTTCCAGACAGCAGTGTAGGTCTGCTCTCCTTCGGTTCCGATCATCCGGGATTGCTCATAGAGTGACTCATCTGCCACTTCAGCGGTATAGATAAAACATAATTCATTTGCTTTGATCAGGTTATCTCCAGACGCTGCTCTGGTATCATTATCCCCAGCTGTCTCATGACTCTGCTCGGCAGCTTCATGAATCGGCACTTCGTAATGATTTTCAATAATATAAAGGAGCTGTGGATCTATCAGATCAGCTCCGATCTCTTCTCTTACTTCCCGAATCACGGTCTGAAGGCTGGACTCTCCCGGCTCCATCGTTCCTCCTACAGGACGATACATGATTCGTCCACTGCTTGACAGCTGAGTTTCCTGAAGCAAGTAATATCCATCCCGCTGGATCAGACACAGACAGGTAGTTCGTATTCCCACGGTTCATCCCCTCCCGATCCGTTCACTGTTATGCTGGACTTGACCATCCATTAGACCAGCATGCTCAGATCCTGCCAGCCCAGTGTCACTTCCTTATGCAATGTACCGCCTACTTTGATCGTTCGCTCGGCCAGTGGCTCTGCTCCTAGATGACGATAGAATTGAATTGCCGGATTTTCTTTTAACGCTTCGACCATAGCCGACTGGTAGCCATCCCTTTGTAAACAGGCCGCCATTCGCCGAAGCAGTTCACGGCCATAACCTTGTCCCTGCGCAGATTGCAGTAAATACAAGGCATAGAACTCGGCATCATACCGGGGATGACTCACTGTCTGCCGATTCGCTCCCGCGCTCACAAATCCGACAATAGTCTCTTCCTGCTCCAGCACGAGTACATAACGACCTTCTTCAGCTGCATTAAGGTTGGCTGCCCAGGCTTCCTGCCGCTGCGTTATAGACAGGCTACGCAGAAATAATGGCGCCATGATACCCGCATATGTGGTCTGCCAGCTGCGGACATGTACATTGGCAATTCCGGCTGCGTCGTCCTGACGTGCCTGACGAATCGAAGCTTTGTTATCTCTGGTATCATCGTTCATCCGGGACTCCGCTTTGCTGCTGCCAGCAGTAATACCCCATTCGGTAAAAGTCAGCCAGATCGCTGCGTCCACTACGCTGGAAACGATCGACAGCTTCTCCAATTTCGACCACATCGACTCGGGCGACCTGCTCTCCATCTGGTGGATTGAGCGGTGCGCCGCCCAACTTTACCTGACCATATCCGGCAAGACGAATAAAACGTGGATGTGAAATATATGGACGATAAGGATGCTCTGCAGAAGATCGGCAATCAAAATATCCAAATACACGGTAATCCAGCAGAGTTCCGCCCATTTCCTCTTCTACTTCGCGCTGCAGCGCATCCAGATAAGGCTCATCCTTTTCTAGCGTTCCTCCCGGCAGTTCCCAGCGTCCGTCTGTCAGCTGAATCATGACAAATTGATCTCCAACCATCGGTACAATAGAGACATTGCTGATGAATGCTGAATCCAGTCTTACCACATCACTCCATACCTGAAAGCGAGCTGTAACTGGCCCCCAGTGAATATCGGTGGATAATGCAGGAAGAGTACGCAGATACTGACGGCTTTGTACAGTTATTCGGGCTGCAATCAGCCATGGATGCAGTACAGGGATACGGTTCTTCTCTCCCCAAACGTACGCCAGATACACCTGTACGGCTTCTTCCAGTGAATAGTGTGCCGCTTCCCTCATACGATCAATATAAGGCGCGGCATCGCTTGCTTGCCAGGACAGCTTGTCTGCGACAAACAGCAGCTGATCCATCGGCTCCATATCTTCTTTGAGTGTAGTATGGCAGCGGATTGCACTGTGCAATTCGGGTGCATGCAGGCCAAATACAATCTCGGCGATCCGGCTGGACAGCTGCTGATGCAGCAAATGCGGAACCTGCCGTTCTTCCGGTAAAATAGCAATACCATAATGGGCAGCCAGCACCAACTTGTGCTGATCCGGAATGACAGTGGATACATCATGCAGCCAGCCGCACAGACAAGCAATGTGGGAATCCAGCTGATAATGCTCGGCCAGCTGCACAGCCTTCTCTGCTACTTTACGACAGTGTGTCCAGGTATCTGGCTCTTCATTATGCGAGAAAAATCGTTCGAGATATTCTGTCAGATTTTCCCCTTCTGCCGGAAGCGGGAAATAGATATCCAGCTCTGCGGGAATATGAATTTGTTGAAGTGTACCGTCTTGCTTCTCGTAGCCCATAGTCCACCTTCTCTCTATACTTCTATATAATATACCCAGTTATTCCTCAGCTTTGGATAGCTCTAAGTTTAAAATAGCCTCTGACCACCATATCTGCAAGTTTAAGAGAGGGAATTAGAACAATACCCCATAAACAGTCTACATAGCAAACAACCTGTCGTCGAACTTATCCGAATCTTCGGGTTCAGTGACAGGTTGTTTGTAACATCATATAGTATCAAAAATGAAATATGATGAGATACAGAGAGCAGAACAATCAGGCTCTTGCTACTACCTATTTACCAGTACTTGGTGAAGTGAATCTTGCTGTCAGACCAGTTGGTAACCAAAACTGAATCTGTCCCGATTCATCCAAGTACATTAAATTACAGTTTGCTATCGTCGATGCTGTTGAGCCAGTTCTCGATATCACCAATTACAGATGCTACACAGCCATCCTCGAAAGGCGAGATCAGTCCTGCTACTTCTACCAGCCCGGTAAAGGACTTGCTACCGCCCTGACGACACAGGTTTACATAGTCGGCCCATGCAGCTGGTTGATCTTCATTCATTCGCTTCCAGAACTGGAATGCACAGATTTGTGCCAGCGTGTAATCGATATAGTAGAATGGCGCTTCATAGATATGACCCTGCTTTTGCCAGTAGCCACCACTTTGCAGATAGAGATTGTCGCTCTGATCCCAGAATGGCAAGTATTTCTCTTCGACCGCTTTCCAAGCATCTTTGCGCTCGGCCGGAGTCAGTTCCGGATTGTTATAAATCATATGCTGGAACTCATCGACTGCTACACCATAAGGAATAAACAGCAGTCCACCGGACAGATGATCGAATTTGTACTTGTCGGTGTCTTCCTGGAAGAACAGCTCCATCCACGGCCATGTAAAGAACTCCATGCTCATGGAATGAATCTCTGCGGCTTCATAAGTCGGCCAGATATATTCAGGTACTTCAAAGTGACGACTCTGATATACCTGGAACGCGTGACCCATCTCATGGGTCAGTACATCAATATCGCCCGATGTTCCGTTAAAGTTCGCAAAAATAAACGGGCTCTGGTAATCATTCAGGAAGGTACAGTATCCTCCGCCCATCTTGCCTTTTTTGCTGAGCAGATCCATCAGTTCATTATCCTGCAGGAATTTGTAGAATTGATCAATCTCCGGAGACAGCTCGGAGTACATTTTAGCACCATTATTGATAATAAAGTCGGCATCGCCCTTGGGTGTCGGGTTGCCAGTCGGGAAGCTGTAACTTTGGTCAAAATAGGACAGGCGATCTACACCGAGACGGGCACGCTGACGATCTTTGAGGCGCGATGCTGCGGGTACAATATACTCCTGTACTTGCTTGCGGAATGCTTCGACCTGCTCGGGACCATAATCGGTACGTCCCATACGTGCATACGCCAGCTCGGTAAAGCTGTTATATCCCAGTTTGCGGGCAATCGTCGTACGGACTTTGACCAGTTCATCATAGATGCGATCCAGCTCTTCGCTGTTCTCCGCCATAAATCCATAACGCGCTTCGCCTGCACGCTGACGCATATCGCGATCTTTGGACTGCTCGAATGGAGTCAGCTGGGTCAGCGTACGCTCTTCGCCTTCGAACATGATTTTGGCAGAAGCAATCAGCTGACTGTATGCTGTAGTCAGTTTATTCTCCTGCTGCAGATCTGCAATGATGTCGGGATGGAATGTTTTCAGTGTCAGTTCGGCAGAAGCGAACAGCTGATGTCCCCATTTTGTCTCCAGTTCGCTGCGGAAGCTGGAATTCACCAGTGCTTTGTAATAACTGTCTATGTATTCCTGGAATACCGGTCCAATCTCATCCATATACTCTTGTTCGGTCTTGTAGAACTCATCATTGGTGTTAATGGAATGACGTACCGAGACGAGCTGTGCCTGTGTGGAGAAACTGTTGAACATTTTGTTGATCTGTGCCATCGCCTGATCCTGCTCTTCAAAGCTGGATGCCTGATTAAACTGCTCCAACAACTGATCAAAATCCTTTTTCAAAACATCCAGATCCGGACGTTCATATTTAAATTCGCTAAATTTCATAAATGTGCACCTCTCTATCGATAGTCTCGGAATCCCCGGCTACGTCTATGTTACTAAATTTCACAACAGATGAATAGATTTTTTATCCAATGGTTGAATAAATATTGTGATTAGCTGCCTGAATCCTGAGTATACAAGCATCGAGAGAGATCATAAGATTCAGAGCAATCTATTTTACTGACATTTGTATACAGATTGCTTTTTATCGCACCATTAATTATACAGCAGATTCACATAGCCACAGATAACGTGTGAAATGGCCTTTGCGAATATGACAGACTTCGTGGATCTGCATACCTGCCGAACGGATAGAGGAATCAATGGCTTCGGTAGAAATGATAAGCACTCTTCCCGCCAGTCCGGCAGCAGATACCAGCATATCCCGACGTTCCTGTTCATTCAGTACCGAGCACAGATTATATGGCAGATCGAGTATCAGCGCGTCATAACGACCCTTCAGCTCCCGCAGATCTGCCAGCCGGACAATATCAGGCATATCATAAAAAGCCAGATTCTCTCTCGCTCCCTGTACCGCCAGCGGATTAAGATCATATCCTGTCACTGTAATACCCATGGATAAAGCTTCGATCAATACAGTACCGATGCCGCAGCAGGGATCAATCAGTGAAGCAGCCGGATCAGGTACCGCAATATTTACCGCTGCCCGGGCGACGCGGGTACTGAGAGCAGTGGAATAATGACGCGGCTTGTCATTGTGGTGCAGCCAGACGGGTTCGGAGGAATAACAAGACCCGGCAACCCAGCGACCACCTGCATATGCCATACCGATCAGCTGCTGCGGCTGCTTCATCTGCGCTTTGCCGACAATATGCATACCGATTCGGCGTTCCAGCTGCCTTTTTTCCTCATAGGTAAAGGTCTGTGCCGCATCCAGACAGATCAGCTTGAATGTCTGATCATTCGTATCCAGCTGCTTCACGATCTGCTCCAGCTGTTCCAGATTGGCTGCCTCGCACTGGATGTCCAGCCGATAATGAATAAACGGGCTGCGCTCCGGGGGGATAGCCCTATTACTCTCTACATAAAGACGTTCGGGTTGCTGTTCCAGCAGACAGCGGAGCTCCAAAGTGCAAAGCTCCTGTTCATCTTCATGGCAGGCATAGGTGTATATATAACCTGACGGCTCCTCACCAAAGGTTGGCTCGTCAGTAAATTCACGATTCGAATAGCTCACAGAATCTGTATTGGATTGCGGTTGTAACAACGATGTTCCTCTTTTCCCGACCTGTAGGTCTATATTGATGTCTAGTCTATGTTGGTGACCGGCTTATGTTGGTACCTGGTCCAAATGAGTCTGTAGATGATTACCAGCTGTATCCTTTATTTGCTGATCGATTATCCAATACCTATCGCCATCCAAAAATGTCTCTATGATCAGTTCTTCGCCTGCGGTCTTATAATATAATACATTCCGGCAAAGATCAGCATAATCCCGCCCCATTGCCATCCATTCGGTCGAAAGCCGGTCAGCAGCACATCGAGTAGAATCGCAACGGCCGGATCGACAAACACGAGTGCCGAGATGATCCGGGTTGGCAAATAACGTACACTGTTATAAAACAGTAAATATACGATACCGGTATGAACAACTCCGGTAATAATGGAATAGGTCCAGTTCATTCCGTCCAGCCCTGTATAAGAAGTCCACGATACAAATGGCAGTAGCAAAATCATACTGAGCAGCATTTGAATAAAGGTAGTCGCATATACACTTAGTGTACGAATACTTTTGCCAAGCAGCATGGTAGCCGCATAGAAAAAAGCAGCAATCATCGCGTAAATCGCACCTGTCAGCTGAAATCCTCCGCTGCTTTGACCAACTCCTACAATTAACAAGGTACCGGCAAAACAAAGCAGGATCGCTCCCAATCCCAGCCATGTCATCTTCTCGCGAAAAATGATGCTGCCAAGAATCATGGCAATCACCGGAGCCAGATGATACAGTGAGATCGCCACCGTTACCGAAGTCAGCTCAAAGGACTTGAATAGAAACACCCAGTTGAGCAGCAGCGTAGTTCCGCAGAGCAGCACCATTATCACTTCCCGGCGCTCCCATACTTCTGTACGATACATGCCACTGAACCACCAGACACAACCGATCAGCATCACGGCACAGACGCACCGGATAAATACCAGCTCTATGGCTGACAGCCCTGACAATCCCGAGAAAAAGCCGACCGAGCCAAAAATAGCCATCGACAGAATGAGCTGGATCAGAGCGCTTTTATGTAATGTCATTATGATGTAGTCTCCGATTTATAGATTGGCGGATACCGCCTGTACAATAATATGGTGCTGCTCCAGCTGCTCTCGCAGTTCTCTGGCAAAGGTTACGGCATGAACTCCATCGCCGTGCAGACAAATGGTATCTGCCTCAATAGAAACGATCGTCCCCGCAGCCGACATCACTTGCTGCTCCATAACCATCTGCAGTACCTGCCTGACAGCCAGCTGCGAATCGGTGATCAGTGCTCCGTCAGCAGAACGCGGCGTAAGTGTACCATCCGGTTGATAGGTCCGGTCGGCAAATACTTCATTCGCTACCTGCATACCTATCCGCTGACCAGCTGCAATCAATTCGCTTCCAGCTAGTCCACACAGAATCAACCGCGAATCTATAGCGTAGACGGCATGTGCAATCGCATCAGCGAGTGCCGGGGAGACCGCTGCCATATTGTAGAGCGCACCATGTGGTTTGACATGATGCAGCTGACTGCCCTCTTGGTGGACAAATGCCTCCAGCGCGCCTATCTGATACGTGACCATATCGTATACTTCATCCGGACTTACCTCCATGTTGCGACGGCCAAATCCCATGCGGTCAGGCAGACCTGGATGGGCACCTATCTTCACTCCATGGGCTATCGCCTGACGTACCGCTGAACGCATTACCGAAGGATCGCCGGCATGGAATCCACACGCAATATTGGCAGAGGTAATACTGCCATACATGAGTTCATCTGCTCCCAGAGTATACACGCCGTAACTCTCGCCCATATCACAATTCAAATCCACCTGGCGCATGTTCTCTCCTCCTGTTTTATCATGAATGAAGATCTTTTAACTTTTGCTCAATCATTCTCCGCAGTACGTGCAGCTCTCGTACCCATGTTCCATACCGTTGCTGGGCTTCCCCAATCGATACCATCTCAAAACGAACATAATCGCCCGGTGCAAGCTGTGCCATGACCGGAAGATCCAGCGAAATGACCTGCGCTATTTTGGCATAACCGCCCAGTGTCTGCCGGTCCGCCATCAGTATAATGGGTTGCCCATCTGCCGGAACCTGAATTGTACCGTGAGCGACAGCTTCCGAGAGATAGTCCCGGGCAGATTTTAGCTCAAGTACGCTACCGGACAATCGGTACCCCATACGGTCCGATTGCGGTGTGACCCTGTAGCTCTCTTCGAGCAGAGATTGCTGACTTGCAGTCGAGAAATCTCCCCATTCCCGACCGGGAATAATCCGGATGACCGGCTTGCCTGTCTGTGACGGCAGTAACAGCGAACTTACCTGCCAGGACACCGTATGCAGAGAAGTCATACGGTCCGGCTCAATGGATAATTTCAGCGGCATCAACTGTCCTGATGAGGTAGATAAGATATCTCCTTCGCGCAGTGCTCTGCCATTTTGGCCACCAATCCCTGCCCGCAGATAAGTACTGGCGCTGCCCATAACAGATGGAGCCTGCCATCCACCAGCAACTGCCAGATAGGCACGACAGCCAGATTCTACCTTTTTAAAAGACAAACGGCTTCCCTTGCGTACATATACGGGTCGCCACATCGGCAGTAGCTGTGCATTCACTACCGGAGTCAGCTGTCCACCGGTTACCGCAATCCAGCAATCGGCTGTGAATTCCACAGCAAACCCCGATAAAGTTATTTCCAGTGTCGGTTCTTGTCCGGTATTACCGATGAGCCAGTTGGCGATCATATGCGCCGGGCGATCCATCGCACCCGTTATACTGACTCCATCTTTGCCATATCCTGTTCGTCCCGTATCCTGAATCGTCGTTAGTAATCCCGGCTTCTCTACGATAATATTCATCGGCGTCCTCCCTCCTCATCTGCTTGGGATCGTACGTTAGAAGCCTGCTGTCCCAACCGAATATATTCCTCTACTGGAATAGGGATGAAACGTACCTTGTCTCCACTCTGCAGCAGTGCAGGAGGTGTTTGCTTCGGATCAAATAATCGTACAGGTGTGCGGCCGATCAGTTGCCAACCGCCCGGTGTATCCAGTGGATAAATACCTGTCTGTTCACCGGCAATACCTACCGATCCGGCAGGAATAGTCAGTCGTGGAGTCTGTTTGCGTGGTGCAGCAATCTGCGGAGACATACCGCCCATATATGGGAATCCGGGAGCAAATCCAATCGCATATACCGTATAATCGCCGCTCGCATGAATCTGAATTACCTGATCCGTGGTCAATCCATTACGATCTGCTACCAGCTGCAGATCCGGTCCATATTCACCGCCATAGCAGACCGGAATATCTACTACTCTGGTCTGCTGTTTCTTTTCCTGTGTCAATGCCATTATCAGCCGCTGTTCGATCAGCTGACAGACTTTCTCATATATACCGGTATTGCCAGAACGGTTTATTAATGATAGAACTGCCAGATCATAATACACTGCCAGCGTTGTATAAGAAGGAACGCATTCGATCCAGCCGGGAAAAGGGTCCTGTTCGATCTGATGTGCAGCAGTCTGAATTCTGCCAAGTATATCGCCGTGAATCTCCTGACCGAATTCGATTAGTACAGCTGAATCCCCGAGCGGGTGTATCGTCCATTCCATCGCACTCATCCCTTCCGTCCGAAGCTGAATATGGTACACTTTATAAGACATTTTATCGATTAGTATCCAGCCTGTCGAGCAAGTCGCAGATATATGGAGATCAGAGACTGTGTTATTCATCCTGTATACAAGTTCCTGATAGAGCTTAATGACATGGTCATATCTTTCTGTATTAGTCTTATGCAAGAATATCTCAAACATCTTTAGTTCCAAAATAAGAAATAACTTCAACTATAATCAAATCATTCTTCAAGGTGGTGCAAATCCATGATCTATCAAATCAGTTATATGTCTGACAATTATCAGGTAAAAGGTTATTTGGCGCTGCCTTATGGCGTGATAGCATCTACTGAACAACTCACCGATTGGCTAAATTCTTTTTACAAGACTTCCACTCTGGAGGTCCTACCAATTGCGTGTCCTTTGCATCCTGCGACTAAACCGATCGGAGAGGGACAATATCCGGTCTTTGTCTACTGTCGGGGTGGTATTGGCCGGGTAGGCAGTGTTCGGATGGATTGGCTGGAGCGGTTTGCCCAGCATGGTCATATTGTATTCGCTCCCTGTTACCGCGGAGCCGAAGGCGGCGAAGGGCGTGATGAGTTTGGCGGAGGCGATGTAGAGGATGTACTGTCCGGTATTCGCTGGCTGAATCAGCTTCCCTTTGTGGATGAGCAGCGGATATCGATCATGGGATTTTCCCGCGGATCGGTCAATGCAGCCCAGGCAGCGGTACGATCCACCGAACCGCCTTTGAGTCGGCTGATTCTATGGGGCGGCGTATCCGATCTTGCCCGCACCTATGAGGAACGGATCGATCTGCGCAGGATGCTCAAGCGGGTAATTGGCGGATCGACCGGCAAATATCCCGAGCGATACGAAGCGCGCTCACCGGTTGCTCTGGCAGAACAGATTCACTGTCCGGTGTTAGTTATTCATGGACGGCAGGATCTGCAGGTAGACTACAGCCATGCCGAGAATATGATTCAGCGGCTGCAGGAACTGGATAAAGAGTACGATGTACAAATTTACGAAGATTACGGTCATCATATGCCGGAAGATGTGCATAGACAGGCAATAACAGCGATGTTCGACTGGATACAGCAGAAGTGAGAGTAGATAGACCAAGCAGCCAACTTGACTACAGGATCGTACTCGATAATATACTTTCAGAGATTGTACATTGCCCTGTATGCTCCTGCCCATGATGTATCATCACTTCGTTTCTACCTGTAAGTTGTTTTCATCTGAATATTCTGCTGCCATGTATACCACTTCCATAATCGTATAATTTGGATATAAAAAAAAGCTGCCGGAACGCCTACGGCAGCTTTTTCATATTTGATTTTCTTGTTAGGATTTCCAGTTCATTTACAATAGTAGAGCTTATTACATTGCAATCCAAATCAGTACCAGTTAATTTGCAGCTCCTATCATAGCAACCTAGCGTACTGCGTTTACAGTATTCACTGCTATATTCAAACTACAGTTGCCGGTACCCGGCTGCTGCTACCTGTCTTGGTGAACATGCTGCGAGCGATCCAGACACCCGCGGCTCCCGCTTGAGCCAGTCCGCGTGTTACCCCTGCACCATCTCCGCCGCAGTACAATCCATCGATCTCGGTCTCCAGATTCTCATCCAGCTTGGGACGTGCAGAATAGAATTTGGCTTCCACTCCATAGAAAAGAGTATGTTCCGAGGCAATACCCGGTGTTACTCCTTCCAGCGCCTGTACCATTTCGATCAGACTTTTCATTGTATTATAGGGAAGCACCAGCCCCAGATCACCCGGTACAGCTTCCTTCAGCGTTGGTTCGAGGAATCCTTCCTTGATACGATCTGCTGTAGAGCGACGTCCACGCAGAATATCGCCGAACTTCTGCACGATGACACCTCCACTGGACAGATCATTCGCACGACGGCAGATCTCACGGGCATATTCATTAGGCTTATCGAACGGTTCAGTAAATTTGTGTGATACGAGCAGGGCAAAGTTGGTATTGCGGGAACCGAGGGCCGGATCTTTGAAAGAATGACCATTGGCTGCCATAACCCCGCTATGATTTTCGACAACTACATGACCGGATGGATTGCTGCAGAATGTCCGCACCCGTGTACCGACCGAGGTATTATAGATAAATTTACCTTCATACAAATGCTTGTTAATCTCCTGCATCACCACATCCGAGGTTTCCACCCGTACTCCTACGTCCACCTGGTTATTGTACATTTTCAGGCGGCGCTTTTTGAGAATTTCGGTGAGCCATGCAGAACCGTCACGTCCCGGAGCGATCATCACATTGGCTGATTCGTAGGTCTCGCCTTTTTTGGTGACAATACCGGTGATCCGATGCTTGCCTTCTTCCTTGATTGTCAGAATATCCTCCACTTCCGCTTTGTAGACCATATCAATACGTGTATTCAGATATTCATAAATAGACTTCAGAATCTCCAGATTCTGCTCGGTACCAAGATGACGTACCTGTGCACGCAGCAGCTTCAATCCCGAAGCGTAACCACGCTGTTCAATATCACGGATAACGTCTGTCGTCGGGTCGGTGATCGATTCGGTGGCACCATGCTCCAGATTAATAGAATCTACATACCGGATCAGATCTTCCACTTTGGATGGGGAGAGATAATCAGTCAACCAGCCACCAAACTCTGTCGTGATATTAAATTTGCCATCGCTGTACGCTCCTGCTCCTCCAAACCCGGCAGTTACCGAACAAGCGGGGAGACATCCGGCAAAATCTTTTTTACCTGCCGGCGGAGGACAAAACTGGATTTTCTCCTGCATAATCGGGCAGTTACGGCGATAAATATCATGACCTTTATCAATCAAAAGGACTTTCCAGTCCGGGGCAATCCGTGTCAGTTCATAACAAGCAAAGATTCCTGCGGGTCCTGCGCCTACTACGATACAATCATATGTTGTCGTCATAATATCCTCCTGATGAGCTGCTATCGGATCATCCACGCCAAGTCTGTTCCATGGATTATACGGCTTGATCCTTGCAGATTGATTAATAAGTAAAATATGTCTTTGTATTACATGTCCAGTATGTTCATCCAGATCCGGCTGTCTTAAACGCACAAAAAAAATCCCCGGCTTGCGAACAGGTATGCCAAAGCATCCTATTCGTAGCCAGGAATTTGCGGTTCCTTGTAGAGACCCCCAAACCTTATTTCCGGGGATATACGAATAATAAATATAATTCAACTTTTAATGTACGTCTATAAAGTAAAAACCACTGTATTACCAAGCAGTTTCGCTGGTCTACAGTGGTATATTACCGAAAAATACACGTATGGTCAAGTGATTATTTTATTTATTGTTCGTATTTTATGCATTATAAAGAAATTAAAAGAAGTTAATTTTCTTTTTAAAGGAATTTATACGAACATTATCCACGAACTCCTGCGAAATCATTGTTTTTTAAAGTGATATAGAATAAAACGATAATGTTTTAATCTAATCGATTTAGAAAAGGTTGTATAACATCCTCCACGCACAAATCCAATCATGATCTATGCCCTATCCATATTTAACCGGTATGAAATTTCTCCTTGATTCGAACCAGATCATCGATCGGATCATGAATCGGAAAATACTCAATACCTACATAACCGTCATAATCCATCTGCTTGATTGCATCGAATACATAATCATAATTCAGCTCGCTAATAAATAGCTCATGACGTCCCGGTGCTCCTGCACCCTGAATATGGCCGGACAAAGCCAACCGTATGAACCATTCGTGAACAATCTAAGGAACGTGCTGCTTCGGCAGAGCGGCGAATACTCCCTACCTCGTCTTCACGTTTATCCGGTTCCAGCATGGTAGCCAGCTTGACGACGATCGAAGCCACTTCCATCCTCAGCTCCTGACGCAACCGGTTAATCGCTTGCAAATCTTTGTCTTCCCATGACCAGAATTCAATAATATTCAGATCATGAGCATGTAATATCTGCATCACATCCAGAATATCCCTGCCTTCAAAAAGCGTCTCTGTGTTATAAGAGATTCTCATGGTATGCACCTCGTTCCAAAAAATAAATTCCAAAATATGTATAAACCAAAAAAGCGTCTGCTAACCGGATATCTTCCTGTGAAATGTGGAAGTATTCGGCAGCTGACGCCTGTAGAGGTATGAAGTATTACACACCTGTTGGATCATCATCAATAATCGGGCTCTGCAACCCGTCGATTCGACTACGTTGATCCTTATTCATTTTATTTTTTATATAATCGATTTGGGTATGTACCAAAGATGAGTTGATCGTCATAAAATTGGAATGCCGCAATCGGCTGTGGACGCTGCTGCTGTTCCTGAATATCCGCATAGATAGCAACTGCCACTTTTGCACATTCATGCACCGTACAGTCTGCGTAGACACCAAAATATTTTTGCATAATCCAGTACAGTTGTTCTCCGAGTTCATCGGATGAGTGAACATGCGGCAGTACTTTGATAATATGCTCGATTTCGATGCTGTATTCATCAGGAAGACACCATTCCCGCAGATTCATCGGATTCCACCGCATCATATGCAGCGCGACGATCTGGTAATTCATTTCACCCACTTGTCTGTTGTGTCCATCATTCATTCATTCTCCTCCTTATCCGTCCGGTGTTTCCGGACCCGCTCTTGTCTATGTGTATGAGCTTTTGTATCTGAAAATGAAGTTGTTGGATGATAACACTGTACAGAAGAGCTTTTAGAGCCTGTCTCGGCACAGCTAACTAAAGTATGGATGATCCTCTGCCTACTGTAAATGCGGTAAAAGACCCACAATTTTGCCTGTTCATGCATTTTCATATGCTGCAGCGATTATGAATTCGTCAGGCAGGGTAATTGATTATTTATAGAGATGTCCCTGCACAGATACCTGCCTATTAAAGGTAGAGCTCATCGTGCCGGAAAATCCCGGTTCATGGATTTTCTATTATTCACAAATGCTCCAAATCGTTGATAAGCGAATTTATTTATGCTTATTACTCACCAAACTAACTCACAAACCAGTAAAGGATGGATACCCATGACAGAAACGAATGATATTCAAACCCTCAAGGATTGGTTGAACAAACAAAAGGATAATACAATTATTATTGAGAAAAAAGAGCTGGATGATACCGATATTGTCCACTTTACCCTGTCGGATATTGACGAAAGAAATGAAGACAATGAAATCGACGATTACCTGGAAAGTGCTCTGCTGCTGCGCGGCGAAGGAGTAACCCAGAATGCCGACGGCGAAGAAGTACAGGTACCTCGTGACACCTATGAGATCATTACCCATGATCTGCGTATTGATGAAATCAGCGATTCGCGTGTACAACTGAACACCGAACGTGCTGCTTATACATTAAGTACAAAATAAAGCAAACCAGGACAGGCAGGGCGATAAGCTCTGCCTGTTTTTTTGTGCATGTATTCAGAGTGTTGGGAAAGCTCCTGTTCGGGTAGATGTAGGCATTTCTACGTATCGCCGGTGCATTTCTACCTGCTCCTTCATATTGTATTGTAAAACTACTGCTCTATTGATACTTTATTCCCTGTATTATTGATAACGTTTACATAAATGAAGGAGAGGTGTTGTATTATGTCCATGTTCAAAAAGGGCATCCAGTTCGCCCTACTCAGCTCCCTTGTAATAACTCCGCTCGTCTCTCTTGCCCCTTCCGCTTATGCTGCCAACGAAAAAGCACAAGTCTGGCTCACTACAGCCGATCCAAACAGTGAACCCAATGTAGGCCTGCGTACAGATACAAGACTTACCCGGCAAAGTGATCGTACATTTAGTACAGCTTCGGACAATGCTGACTATACTTTTAACGTAAATGAAGGCAAAACCTATCAACAAATGGATGGATTTGGCGTATCGATGACCGATTCTGCAGCCTGGCTGCTTCATTACAAGCTCAGCAGCGCCAAGCGCAATGAGGTCATGGATAATCTGTTTGGTCTATCGGGTATTCATATGAGCATGCTGCGCCAGCCGATGGGTGCGAGTGATTTTGCCTGGAGTACGTATACGTATGACGATACTGCCGGTGATACGGCATTGAATCAATTCAGTATTTCCAGAGATCAACCCTATATTATTCCCATGATCAAGTCCGCTCTTGCCAAAAATCCGAATATCAAATTTATCGCTTCGCCCTGGAGTGCTCCAGCCTGGATGAAGTACACTACCAACGACAAAAATGGTACCGGTAAACTGAAAGCCGAAAATTATCCGGTATATGCCAATTACTTCGTCAAGTTCATACAGGCTTATCAGGCACAGGGTATTCCAATCTATGCGGTTACTCCGCAAAATGAACCGTTGTTCGAGCCGGGACGTTATCCAGGCATGCTCATGAATGAACAGGATCAGATTGGCATGATCGGCGATTATCTCGGACCTGCTCTGAATAAAGCGGGTCTGCACACCAAAATCATCACGTATGACCATAACTATGATAACTGGAATTTCCCGAATACGGTTATCCAGGCACTCAAAAATAATGGAAAATCGCAATATGTCGCCGGTAGTGCCTTCCATCATTACGGCGGTGACTTTACAGCCATGACCAATATGCATAACGCCCATCCGGACAAGGATATCTGGTTCACCGAAGGCGGGTTTGGTACTTGGAATGATCCGGTCAACGGAACTACCCAGGGATTCGATAATATGATCAATGAATTTATCGGCATGACCCGCAACTGGTCCAAGTCGATTATTCTCTGGAATGCAGCTCTGGACCAAAAAGATGGACCAAGTGTGATCGGAGACAACAATACCAACAAGGGTATGGTAACCGTGCAGAACTCCGACAACAGCTCCAGTAATCCGGAAGACAAAGTAACCTATACCAAGCAATACTATCTGCTCGGACATTTCAGCAAATTTGTAAGCTCCGGTGCATATCGAATCGATTCCAATACGTTCGCCGATATGCAGAGTGTCGCTTTCAAAAATCCGGATGGCTCCAAAGTCATCGTGCTGTATAACTCCCAGAACACTGCAAAAACAGCCAAAATCCAATGGAACGGACAGGCTTTGAATTATACGGTGCCTGGCAAATCGGTAGTCAGTCTGAAATGGTAATCCATATTCGCTCATCTATTTTAGAAATGCTTTGGTTTTTATTTTAACTACAGAATCAAATCCAGTATATAAAATAGCTCTATTCCGAAGCCTAACCACGATTCAGTTGGTTAAGCTGGGAATAGAGCTATTTTATGATGTATTATTACCTATTACTATTTATCTCATCCCATGGAACTTTAACAGTAATTCATAAAAGGATTATCCTGCTTATAGATCGTTACAATTAAAAATAATGCTGAAACTTATTTTGTTATCCATATATAGAACCCTTTTGGCATTTACTATATTTATACAGCTATTCATAAACATAATGATCTTTGGTTGAAGCCGTATGTGTTTTGTGGCATGATCACTTATAGACAGCAACAGCTGCCGTGTAGGATTTTTGGCGGCAGCTTTGTGACTATGCCAGTACGATTAGAGGAGCTTACCATGAATGATATTCCGGCTTATCGAAAAGTATATACCCAGCTCAAACAAGATATTAAAGAAGGACATTATGCACCCGGCACGCTTTTGCCGACTGAATCGGAACTGGAGCAGCGCTTCTCGGTCAGCCGAACTACGATCCGCAAAGCTGTTGAACTACTGGGCAACGAAGGCTTCCTGAAAAAGACACAGGGAAAAGGTACCGAGATTCTCGATACCTCCACGACTCAGCGTCTGAACCATCTGACTTCCATTACCGAGACACTGACTTCCAAAGGCTACACTGTAACAACACGCGGAATGTCGATCGAATGGATTACGCCACCGGAGCATGTGGCTGATGCGCTTATGCTCTCCCCTGGCAGCAAGGTATATCTGGTTCAGCGGGTACAATATGCCGATGATCGGCCGATTGCCTTGATGAATAATTATCTGCGTGCCAATTATGTGCCTGGTCTGGAACAGCATGTGAACCGATTTAACAGTCTGTATACGTTCCTGGAACAGACGTATCATATTATTCTGCTGCATGCATGGGAGCGCCTGTCCGCTGTAGCAGCTGATTTTATCGAATCCCAGATTCTACAGATCCCGCTCGGTTCTCCACTGCTATGCAGCAAACGGATCAGCCATATCGAGCAGGGTCCATTCGAATACAGCATTATCAAGTTGGTCGCCGACAAATACGAGTACAGCGTCTATCTGGAAGGCAGAGCTTAAATCTGTCTCATCCATCCGATTATATTAATGAATCGTATAACCTCCATCCACTACCAGATTTGCCCCATTGATCATATTCGCGGAGCCGCTGGCAAGGAACAATGCAGCTGCAGCGATTTCTCCGGGTTCGGCAAATCGCCCGGCAGGCGTATTGCGAATCGCTTCCTCCTTGATTTCGCCTTCCCAATAACCGGCGATCAGTGGTGTATAAGTGGCTGTCGGTGAGATCGCATTGACCTGAATATTATGCTTGCCCCATTCATGGGCAAGGGATCGGGTAATGGAAATGACTGCAGCCTTGCTCGCACTGTAGGCGACATGTCGATCAATAGCCACAATTCCTGCCTGCGAAGCAAGGCTGATAATTTTGCCACCCTGCTGCGCTGCAATCATCTCCCTCCCGACCTGCTGGGACATAAAGAACATTCCATTCATATTCACTTCCATCGTCCGGTGCCACTCAGCTTCGGGATAATCTTCTGCCCATTCTACAGGTCCGATCCCTGCACTGTTCACGAGAATATCCATACTGCCGAATTTCTCTTTGACCTGGGCTATTGCTTTGCGTACCGATTCACTGTCTGCTACATTGACTTCAAAAGCTGCGCCGTACTCCAGTCCTTCTGCCGCTCGCTGTGCCTGGTCCAGATGAAGATCCAGCAGTGCAACAGCAGCTCCTTTTTCGGCAAATAACTGTGCAGTTGCCAGACCGATTCCGGATGCCGCTCCTGTGATGATAGCGGTTTTCCCATCCAGACGGAACGTTGTATCGTACAGATTATCCTTCATATCCGTTCACTCCTTTGAATGATTCACTTTGGATGTGACTGACGGGTCGAATATTCGGTGCTGTGGTTTGTATCGTTTTCCAGTGAAATGGGATGCCTATGCATATAATCTCCCAGCTCTGCAGCAATTCGATTCACATGCCGAAATACCGGCAGTAGCTGGCGGTACTGCTCACGGGGAAGAGGATGTGGGGCAAATGTATTTTCCACAGTATGAAGCGTCTCTATAGCATTGTAATCTGTCCACCAGCCTGCTGTCCGGGCAGCGATTGCGGCAGCTCCGAGCGAAGCCGCATCCTGATCAATATTGGTCTTGATCATATCCATATCAAAAATATCGGCAAACATCTGCATCCACAGCGGGCTTTTGCTGCCTCCGCCGCAGATCAGCATACGATGGGCTACCCGGGTATGCTGCTGCAGATGATCCAGTGACAGTCGTAGATTCATCGCAATTCCTTCCATGGCAGCCCGAATCAGATCGGCACGCGTCGTTCCGAGATGCAATCCTGTATACCCTCCACGGATATGCACGCTATGGTCCTGGGAACTGCCACCTGCCAGGCTGGGATTGAAAATAATACCGTTGGCGCCGACCGGCACATCCGCCGCCCACTGATTCATCTGCTCATAGGCACCTACCTGATCCTTCAGTTCTGTACATAAGGTATCCCTCACCCAGCGCAGCGAGCTGCCACCTGCAAAAATGGAATAAGCACTGGTATACATGCCCTCGGCAATATGAGCAAATACGTAAGGTCGTGTATCTGCATCCAGTACCGGTTGGCTGGAATTGACCGGAATCCAGCTGGATGATCCAAGTGACATATATACCTGTCCTTCTTTTGCCCCTACTGCGCCGAGTGCCATACAGGCATTGTCCACCCCTCCGCAGGCGACCGGTGTCCCTGCTTTTAGTCCCGTATATGCTGCTGCTTCTACCGTCACTTGTCCGATCATCTGATGCGAAGGAACAATCTCCGGAAACAAATCACCAGATAACCCCGCCGCCTGCAGAAGTTCCTCTACCAGTTGTCCACTGTGCAAGTCGTAAGCTCCCGTCCCCGAAGCATAAGAGTGATCCGTAGCCATCTGTCCGGTCAGCCGGTAATTGATATAATCTTTGGAACCAAGCACTTTATCGATACGGGCAAATAGATCCGGCTCGTTCCTGTTCAGCCACATTAATTTGAACAATGGATAACAACCTGCCGGAAACCCATTGCCGGTCTTCATATACCATTCCTGTTCATCGACAAGCCGGAAAAAATGCTCTGCTTCTTCCTCCGCACGCCGGTCTGACCAGATCGGTACATATTCCTGCAGACATCCATCCTGCCTGCTGACCGGAACACTCACCAGACTATGTCCCGACAGACTAATACAGTCAATCGTTGCTGCAGCCACCCCTGATACCGTCAGCAGCTGTCGGGTTGTCTCCCGAATCCCGCTCCACCAGTCATCGGGCCGTTGTTCATGCCAACCCGGATGTGGATAAAAAGTCTCGTATTCCACAAACGACCGTGCAATCGTCTGCAACCTTTCGTTATACAAGGAAGCTTTGACCCCTCCGGTACCCAGATCATAAGCTATAATATTCGGCATGGCTGTCACCTTCCACAGGTCAATTTTGATTATCATAAGCTGATATATCTGTGCCAAACGAAAAACTTACTTTTGATCTGCCGCTGCCTTGATACCACTCTATATTGCTTCGAATATATAAAGATAATTATCTTTTGTCAAGCGCTTTCATATTGAGTAAAGGTTTTAGAATCTTAATGACTACATTTCCTTCTCCAACCATCCTCATAAAATAAAGAAAATAGCATATATTCCTTAATTATTTCTTGAATTTTATAATTCGAAGGTTTATAGTAAACCACATCAGATAAAGATAATTATCTTTATATAATGGAGGTACAATCATAGTGGAATCCATAATCGATTATGCCCATATCGGACGAATGATGGATGTGAGCGCAGTACGTACAGATGTGACAGTAGACGAAGTCGATCAGATGATTGATATTGTAAAAAGGTATCATTGTGTCTGTGCCAGTCCAATGCCCTATATGACAGAGTATGTGATTCGTCAGCTGGTGAATGTACCGGATACTGTGGTTACCGGAGTGGTGGGATTTCCATCGGGTGCGGATACTACTTCCATGAAAGTACACACTGCGAAGGAAATGTTGGATATCGGCTGCAAAGAACTGGATATGGTCATCAATGTAGGAGCACTGAAGTCAGGAAATAACGAACTGGTTATACAGGATATTGCAGCTGTAGTTGCTGCTGCTGAACAGGTACCGGTCAAAGCGATCCTGGAGATTGCCTACTTGACCGATGATGAGATCCGTATGGGTAGCGAGTTGATCGTTCGGGCAGGCGCTGCTTTTGTAAAAACAGGGACCGGCTGGGGTCCGCGTCCGACGACAGTAGATACGATCCGGCTAATCAAATCTGTGATCGGTGATACTGCTCTTATCAAGGCAGCTGGCGGTATTCGGGATCTGGACACTCTTCTAGCCATGAAAGAAGCTGGCTGCGATCGATTCGGCATTGGCGTACGATCAGCGTTGACTATTTTGCAGGATGCTTATCATCGCGCGGGTATAGCCGTTGATCCCGCTGTGCAGACAGCATCTTCTTCAGCAGTCAGCAGCGATGACTCTTATTAACAGCTGCTATCCTGCAGAGGTAACAAATAGCTGTGTAATTTGAAATAACTTGTATTGTATAGTAACTGTTCGAACAGTACGCCATAGCAAAAGCTCCCAGCTAAAACAAAACCGGGAGCTTACTATCTGTTCTTTATAACCGATACTATTGCAGATCCTGCAGCAGCATTCGGTACATGGAGGCGAGATCTTCGTCTTTTTCAGTTATTGTATCGAGGGCTTGCTGAACAAAAGGTTGAATCTCCGAACCGGCTGCGAGCAGCGCAGCATAAGCATGAAAATCGGTTTTGCCGTATTTGCTGATCACACTCTTGTCGGTATTCCAGCGGTTCCGGCGAATCTGTTCAGTCCAATACTCGAATTGTTCCTGTGGCGGCTGGACTGCATACTGCTGGAACAGAGCATCGAATTGTTCATCACCCTGCTGTTCCTGTGGCATAACCAGATATAACTGCTCCAAAGGAACGGTTTGGCGAATCAATGTACTGAATGTCAGATAGTCGCCACCTTCTCCATCCGGCGACTGTACATAAGCAATAAAGTCAGACGTCTGATCCAGCTGCTGAAGTACTGGCTGTAGACGTTCCATGACTTGTAAGGCAATACGGGTCAATCCGCCATCATGGATTGACTGGTCCATGATCTGAATCGAATCGGCATCTTCCTGTTTCAGCTGTTCACGAGTAAATGTATCGAGTACCGGCAGAGATCCTTCTTCGTTCTCTTCCCACAATTGTTCATTGATCTCACGATACAGATCCAGTGGCTTTTCCAGAGCTTCTCCGAAATCATCGATCATCTCGGGATAATCGCCGGTGGCATACTTGATTGATTGACGAATCTGCTCTACAGAACGTTGATAGGATTCGTTATGATTTTCTGCATACTTTTCCTGATAATAGTTGTCATAATAGGCGGTGGTTTGCTCCAGATCATGCAGTGTATTCAGATAGAGCAGATAATTTCCATTCGTATTATCTGCTTCGATAATGCATGTATAGACCTGCTGATTGGAATCAGATTGTGCAAAGGCCGTAATGATCTCCGAACACGCTTCATATAGCAAATCTTCGACTGCCTGCATGCTCCAATACGTACCCTGAATCCCTTCCAAGTCGTCCGTGATCCAGATTCCTTGCGGTGCAGAGACATAATACCGTCCCAGACCTTCCGGTTGACGCAATCCTGCGAGCAGACGCCCGATATGTACTTGATATACACCCATTTTAGATTTTCCCCATCTCTTCGGCTGTCCGGATCCGTAATTGACGGCGATCCAGAATGCCCTGAATAATCATCTGCTGGGACTTTGGTAAGCCTTGCGGCCACTCCCCTGCCCGGCAGTACATAATATCTGTAATTTCGCTGCTGGATGTGAACGTTCCTCCCCGCACTTCTCCACTGAAGATCAGATCTACACAGTTGGGATTACTGCGCTGAATCGCTTTTTCCAGCCGATCAATATGTACTTCCAGTCCAGTCTCTTCCCTTATTTCACGCTTTAATCCATGTTCGGGCTGCTCCAGCTCCATCCATCCGCCGGGAATTCCCCAGGGCTCCTGTTCACGATACGAATGCCTCAGCAGTAATATCTCTCCCTGTTCATTGGTAAATACGCCCAGTACCGCAACCAGGAAATGATGCCGGGAACGACGAACCGCCCAATTTTTGAAACGTTCCAGCGGCATATGACGATACATCCACACCAGCCAGTCTCTCGGTATACGGTTAATCCATTTGGCGAGCAATGCATTCACCTTCTTTGTTTTGGATAGAATTCTATTATGGTTCGATCCATAAAATGCAGTACATTAACTGCGCAAAATATCACCCTGCCGGTCATTGCGCAAATCTTCAACCAGCGGACGCTGCGCCTGATTGATCTGCTCCAGTTGCATCTCATCAATACTGCAAAAAAGCAGTGTACTGGATTCACCATCGGGATCATTGTATTTCAGTGTGACTCCATCGTCTTCCAGCTTATCAGTCAGATCGACCTGGATATCAAAAATAAACATAACGAATACAACATCATCTCCGCTGGGATAAGTGTATTCAAGCCGCTCACCGCTATAGACCGCATAGAAATGACTGCCGATCACATCCAGCCCGGTCTCTTCCCTGACCTCACGAATCATCGTCTCTTCAATCGTCTCACCCGGTTTCATACCGCCCCCCGGCAATCCCCAATCATGGGAGTCTCCGCGCTTCTGCCACAGAATACGGTTATGATCGTCACGAATAATCGCTCCACCGGTTACGATAATCTTTCTTCCTTTACTCATCAGTTGTCTCCTCACTGGTCCAATGTACTATACAGACTATTCAACATACCTCTTCATCCATAGACATAAAGGAACTTGCTTATTATGTAAAAGCGAGTTGGGATCATAGTAAATGGCGATCCACCGCTTTTGCAATATTGCAGGGATCGCCATCCTAATGTCACATCATATTATTTCTTTTTAAGCTTTTTCAGTTCGGCATACATATCCGGCAAATGCTCCTGAAGTTCGGGAATCGGGTCCGGATAAGACAGATCCATCTTCTGCAGCGTCCGTACCACAATCTGCAGGACGGCCAGATCACGGTACCAGCGGTTATCCGCTGGGATAATATGCCATGGATGATCATCAGTTGCACAATGCTTGAATACATCTTCATAACATTTCTGGTAATCATCCCAATACTTGCGTTCCTGTAGATCACCTTCATCGAACTTCCAGTTCTTATGCGGTTTCTCTACACGGTCAATCAGCTTTTTGAGCTGGAATTCCTTGGAGATATGCAGGAAAATTTTGACGACACGTACGCCGTTTTCTTCCAGCATCTTCTCAAAATGGTTAATCTGCTTGAACCGCTGCTTGGCGGTAGCATCATCGATCTGTCCATGTACTCTTGTAATCAGCACATCTTCATAATACGAGCGGTTAAAGGCACTGATATATCCATAACCCGCGACATGCTGATGGGCACGCCACAGATAATCATGATTGCGCTCCTCTGTGGTCGGTGCCTTAAAGCTGTGAATATGAATGCCAGCCGGGTTGGAAATAGAGAATACTTTGTTGATTACGCCATCTTTGCCGCTGCAATCCATGCCTTGAAAAACAAACAATACCGACTTTTTGCCGTTTGCGAACAGCTTGGGCTGCAGTTTTTCAAATGTTTCGGTAAGCTTGGCTTTTTCGGATTCGGTATCTTCTTTGGATGTGTAATCACCGGTATAGCCGGGATCAATATCTTTCAAATTGATGGAATCGCCTTTGGCAAGAAACCAGTTCTTGGATGATTTGGACATCGTAATCGCTCCTTTTGTAGAAAGTACACTGCTGCATCTAAGGGTTGTACGTCACATTCTACATATTACCCAGTTCCTGCCTCTTTTTAGCAGCTACAAGCTTATTGGATGAAGCCACTTCTGTCAGATTAGGTATATTTACTCTTTAAATAACGCGCTGCTGTTCTTGAATGGCCGCGATCATCTCGGCACGCAGTTTGTCTACAAAACGGATGCGTACTTCTTCATCCACGCCCATTTCCTTGGCATCCAGTTCTTCCAGCGATTCGATCCATACATGGGTGTCATTAATGGTTCCCAGCTCTTTCTGGATCTTTTTGTATGTTTCTTCGTGATCGCGGAATTTGGAGTTGAGGGCAAATTCCGCAGCTTCCGCTGTATAACGCAGCTCTTTGGCAGCAATACGTACTTTGTGCAGTGCATCCAGGGTCTCGGCGGCTTCGATTCCTTCCGCTTTGGCTGTCTGGCGATAGATCTGCTTTTTCTGATCGTAAGCGATCTCCAGTTCTCTCATCATCCGGTTCACATCGGCCTGGATAGCCAGAGTGGGCAGCTGATTGTCCATAAAGTCTTTCCACTGCCGCTTGAGCTTTTTGCCCTGAAGTTTGGGTAGTTTTTTGACCAGCTTTTTGCGGTAGAATTGTCGCTGTTCCTTATGTTCCTCGATAGCCGCTTTGAGCAGATCGGCTTCGTCGCCAAGTCCCTCGTCCTTGGACTGCTTGCGCCGGTCTTTGAATGCATCGATCAATACATCCGCATCACGCACTTTACCAAGACGCTTCTGGGCTTTTTTGAATACGGGTAATAGACCGGTCTGCTGTTCCGGGTCCAAAATGCGCATCAAGGTCATCAGCTTACGGCAGTTGACCCGGGCCTGGTGGATCGCTTCATCGTCATAGTCTTTGACTGCCTGCTGTCCGTGATCCTGGAATTTATCGTATAAATCATTTAACACGCTTTTCCACTGCTCGGTTTTGTCTTTGCGATTGACTGTCGTCATACTCTGATTCACGCTGCATCACTCCTGTCTTGTTCATTCTTTATGGATTACCCCATATTCTGTGTTGTGCAATCTTATGAATGAAATGAGTGGGATACTTTCCATTATAATGGATGGGCACAGGCATTAGCCATTTCGACTCTTATCCAGTTGGTGAGCTGCTATCTATTTATTTTACAAATCTACAAAAATAGATATAATGATGAGTATGGAACCTGCACTTATTTACAAAGCTCTGGCAAATGACACCCGTCGGCAAATCATGGTATGGCTCAAACATCCCGAAGAATATTTTGATCCCAGTGCTTACGTACGTGAGGGAATCAGCCTGAAAACCGGTGTATGTGTAGCCGATATTCAGAAGAAGTCCGGACTGGCGCAATCTGTAATCTCCAGCTATCTGGCTTCGATGCAGCAAGCCCGGCTGCTTGAATCTGAACGAATCGGCAAATGGACATATTACCGTCGTAATGAACAGACGATTCAGGAGTTTTATAAATACATTCGTGATGAACTTTAAAAAAAGGAGGTTTTCGATCTTATACATCTACATATCTAGATATGAGTACATTCTAATTAAATATATCTATTTATACAGATATGTATATACACTTAATTATAGTTATCGTTTTGTACGTAGAATAAATCTGAAAATGGAGTCGATATACCGATGACTAAAACTAATTCTTTTTCTATTTTGTGGCTGGCGCTTGGGGTATTTGGCATTATAACTACCGAAATGGGGATTGTAGGTGTACTTCCTCAAATTACCGAGAAGTTCCAGATCTCTACCGCACAGGCTGGAGGGCTTGTTAGTATATTCGCGCTGGTGGTTGCTATTTCTGGGCCTTTTCTTACCCTGCTTGCTTCGGGTCTCAACCGCAAAAAGGTTCTGCTTTTCACCGTATTGATGTTTGCTCTCTCCAATCTAGTCTATGCCTATACCGAACATTTTGAAATTATGCTTGCTTTCCGAATTTTGCCGGCTCTTTTTCATCCTGTTTTTTTCTCGATTGCCCTTGTAACTGCAGCACAGCTGGTTTCGCCCGAAAAGAGCACACGTGCTGTAACGCAGGTATTTGCTGGTATTACTGCAGGTTTTGCTTTTGGCGTGCCTCTGACATCTTATCTGGCTGCCAGACTATCCCTCGAAGCGGCTTTTGGGTTTGCTGCACTGGTTAGCTTGATTGCGCTAGTGGGGATGCTGATTGGACTGCCTTCCCTTCCCGTGAGTCAAAAGATCTCTTACGGCGCACAACTACGCATTTTGCGAAGTCCCCGGTTATGGCTGAATATCCTGGCTGTTGTCTTTATTTTCGCAGCGATGTTCTCGGTATACAGCTATTTTTCCGAATATCTGACACAGGTTACTCATATGAGCCATGTATGGATCAGTGTAATGCTGATGGTGTTCGGAGTGGTTATGATCGCAGGTAATTTTGGATTCGGCGAGCTTTTGCAAAAAAACAGATTACGAACCGTGCTTGCCTTTCCTGTATTGCTGATTCTGATATTTTTGCTAATACATAATTGGGGATACGATTGGAAAATGATGATTATACTCATTCTGGTCTGGGGCATTATTCATTCCGGTGGATTGGTCGTCAGCCAGACCTGGCTTATGATGGAATCAGGCGAAGCACCTGAACTGGGGAATAGTCTGTTTGTATCCTTTTCCAATCTTGGTATTACTGTGGGTACGGCAATCAGCGGTCTGTTTATTACTCATCTGGGGATGGATCATCTATTCTGGTGTGGCATTCTATTTGCACTGGCCGCTTTTATTTTAATTATAATCAGAGTGCTGGGGATTCAGCAGAATAGACGCGAATAAGTAATTTGATAATTCTATTTAGAATTGAATAACACTGTATATTATCAAATGATTGCCAAAATCTGTGAGTAGCTGATGATCCTTTTTCGTACATTACTGCGCATTTATATCGTTAGATCTATCCTATTCGCTATTGTCTTTCACTCGTTCATCCAAATTATAAACTGCATATATACATTTTTTGGTGTATAATATTACTAAATGGGTGTCTACTTTTGAAACCGATAGCTGTTCTGTATTATGATAGAGGATGGATTCTCAACTTCCAGAGATATGACGACTATTATAAATGATTTGCAGCATCAAGCGAAAGGAGTCATCATGAAAGCGTATATTTTGCTATTTATTACTCTTCTGGCTGGCTCTGCAGGTATTCCGTCCGCGTATGCGGAGCCTGTAATCGAAGCCGATGTTCCTAAACCAGCAGAAGCCCAGGAGCAGACGGGTTCCTCTTCTTCATGGGAATACCCGATTGTTCATTTCCGGAATAACACGTACCGTATTATTATGCAGCAGCCTGTCAGCAGCACCAAGGTAGGTCCACGACTAGGTCGGGTGCAGCGGAATATCAGCAGTTTTGATGAAGTGGAAGAAGGTAATACACTGATTGATACAAGCTATCAAAACGGCGACAGCAATGTGCTAAAAGTGGAAGCCCCGATCTACAAGATGCGCAAGCACAGCTCACGGGAGTGCATTGTCGTCAGCCATATGAACAAATACTACAAAGCCTACAAAAAATAGCATGAAGCCGCCGTATCTTAGGGATTGACTATCCGGAGATACGGCGGCTTTTTACGTTTGTCCTATAGCATTTACTGTACCTTTATCGGTCTATTGCAATTTTTAGTGTTCCGATTGTCATTGTGTTCTTGGAGCACATCATTATAGTAGCTAGACATGAACAGTAGCCACACATAAACGACTGCTATTGATCTCTACCTTCTGTTGACGGATTAAATCAGTATTGCGGCTGAATGAAAAAGCGTCCTTTCAGTACTTTGTCCCATACGATTGCAGAAGCTTCTGCTGTCAGCGAGGAACGGACCTGCTTTTGCAGCGCATTATAATCCGGTGTACCTTTGATCAAGCGCAACTGTGCCTTGGTATTGGTAGCATCAAAGCGTATCAGCTGACCGGATTGCTGCCATGTTGGCCATTTCAACTGTTCCCCGTTGCCTGTAGTGCCATTATAAAGAAAACTCTTGATATAAGCGCGATAGTGATGCATTAACTGGATACGCCCAGCCGCATTATCTGATTTATAAAATTGCTTCGGGAACATGGCGGCAAAGCTGCTACCGGCAAAATTGCCACTCAGGAAATCCAGATCAACCCCATGCGTAGCAGCTACATATTTGGCAGGTGCCTTCAGATCATTCACACTGTTACCCCAGGCAAAACGGTAGGCATAGATATTGCTCGCGTTTTTGTCCTGGCTGTATTTGTCAGCCACCTGGTCGGCATTAAAGGATGAATACAGCTTGCTGCCATAAGCGGTCGCCTGCCAGAACTGCTTTTCTGTGGCTTTATCCCATGTATTCTTGGTAAAGCTGCTCATAAATACAGGATCATAAGCTGCAAATCCATTAAATTCATTCTCCATACTGCCGATTAGCATCGGTACACGGTTGTAATTGCCTTTGCCGATAATATCGAATCCTTCTGTGGGCAGTACATGACCATCTGCGAATAGATGCGGGAATTCGGACATACGAATCATGACACTTCCTACTGCCTTGACCAGCAGTTTACCATCCAGGGAACGCAGCGTCTTCTGAAGTTCCAACGCATCGGTCTGTTGCAAATACTGTATGCCTTCCTCTTCGGTAGACACTTTGCCAGCAGATACCAACACGTTAGCCAATTTGCGATTGGAATAAGCTTCACCTTCAGCCGGTGTCGAAGTGGTCATACCTCCACTAAGTGGCATAACTTTGGCAAACAATCCTTTGGCAAGCGGTGAAATAGTCAGTGCGAGTACATCACGGGCACCTGCTGATTGGCCTGCAAGAGTCACATTATGCGCATCGCCGCCAAAGCTGTGAATATTCTGCTGCACCCATTGGAGAGCCTGAATCTGATCTAGCAGCGCAAAGTTACCCGAATCTTCGGCGGCACGACCGGTGTGAATTGCCGGATTATTCATCCATCCCAGCAGACCAAGCCGATAATTAATCGTCACGACAACCGAGTTGGTACTTGTTGCCAGCGATTGGGCTTCCAGTGAAGCTCCGCTGCCGGTAACATTACCTCCCCCATGCAGAAAGACCAGTACGGGCAGATTATCTGTACTCTGATGAGGACGGTATATATTCAGATACAGACAGTCTTCGCTGCCGGTAACCTGACCACTCGATAGCTGCATACATACAGGTGGCAGCTGGGTCGCATCATGGGATAGTTCCGGCGAAGCCGCTAGCGGCTGCGGCGCGCGCCATCTTAATTCATCTACCGGCGCCTGAGCATAAGGAATACCAAGCCATTCCAGCACATTACCATTGCCTGTCTGAATTCCGTTATACCATCCCTGCACCGTATGCTGCTTGGTATGGGATGAATAGGCATACATATCCGAATCACCTCCTGTAGCTGCACCTGCTGTTCCTGCCATACTAAACAGCAGTATGAGTACGAGGATACCTGTAAACCATCTGTTTTTCTTCATTATAGACCTTCCTCCTGTCAATGCGATAATCGTAAAGATTGTATGGTTATGACCTGTACGCGAAGAGCACATCCTGTTCCAGGAATCCATTTTGCCCATAAAAAAACCTGATCCAGCAGTGAACCATGCAACGCTGCACGTTCACTGCCGAATCAGGTTTCGCCTGCATAACCAGTAACAACCCTTCTTCTAATAGCCAGTATAGCATTTTATATAGCGCTTACAATAGTTAAAAAGTACCGATCGTTCATATTGCGAGCCGAAGCAGGGAAAGTTATTCTTTCCCTGCTGTATGAGCATAATAGTTACGGATAGGCACTATTGCTGCTAATTACCAGCTGGATTTGGTTACACCCGGGATTTGCCCTTTGTGAGCCAGCTCGCGGAACATGATCCGTGACATTTTGAATTTGCTCAGGTATCCTCTAGGTCGACCCGTAATCTGACAACGGCTGTGCAGGCGTGTCGGTGAAGAATCTCGTGGCAGTTTGCTTAGTGCTTCATAATCCCCTACTTCTTTGAGTTGACGACGTTTCTCTGCATATTTGGCTACCAGCGCTTCACGCTGCTGCTGACGGATCACTTTGGACTTTTTGGCCATATTTATACACTTCCTTTTATTTAATCGTAATAATTACTATTTAGAAGTATAACGTATTTTTTACCTGCTGACAACTATACAGAGCAATGCCATTTACAAAGGATTCACATATCTTTTTTCCATACCTGGGACGTTCTGTAAATCATCCTATAGGCGGAGGAAGTTATACTTTTCTCTCCTTATGATACATATATACATACTTTATTTGATTTAAGGAAAAGGAGGATACTTTGTGGAAAACCATCGATCTCCCGGTAATGATCCAACGGTAGCTTCACTGCTGCGCAATCGGGCTTACCGGACACTTATTACTGCGCAATTGATTTCCAATCTGGGCGACTGGCTGCATCTGCTTGCTCTATTGACACTGGTCGGTATCAAATGGCAGGCTACACCCATGCAGATTACATGGGTAACCCTGTGTGCGGTTGTACCGATGCTGCTTGGTGGGCCTTTTGCCGGGGCACTCGCCGATCGGCTGAATCGTAAATGGCTGATGATTATCTCGGATGTACTGCGCGCAGGGCTTGTATTCGGTCTTATTTTTGCCGATCAGCTGTGGCAGGTGTATATTATTCTCGTCCTCAAAGGATTGTTCGACGTACTGTTCTCGCCAGCCAAGAGTGGCAAGATCAAGGAAGTTGTGCCGCAGGAGCATCTGCAGCAGGCGGTCTCAATCAGTTCCTTTATTGAACAAGGCAGCAAAATCGCCGGACCGGCTCTCGGAGGACTGCTGTTGGCTGCTGTTGGTATTCATTGGTGCTTTGTGATCGATGCCTTTACCTTCCTCCTATCGGGAATTATCCTGCTTGCTCTGCCGGGTCATGCTCTTTTCGATACAGTCGATGAAGAGGATACAGTCCGAACACAGGAACGACAGCGTTCTTTTCTCTCGGATACGGCTGCCGGGCTTCGTTATCTGATCCGTATCCCTGTTATTGCCTATGGGACTCTGTTGCTCTGTCTGGTGCTGCTGGTGCTTCAGCTGGCAGATTCGCAAACGATTATTCTGCTGCGCCAGATTCCGGATATTAACGAGGATCTACTCGGCTGGTGTATTACCGCGAGTGGTGTAGGTACATTACTCGCTGCCCTGCTCTGTGCTCGAATCAAAAGCTCCCATTTGCTGCAGATGAGCCTGGGCGCTGCATTGATGGGTATCGTATTTGGGCTCGTCGGTCCTTTTGCCGGTATGCTGCATGCGGGATGGCATACGACGTTTATCCTGACGTCTTCTTTTTTATTCGCAGGTATAGGCGCGGGATTTACCTTTATTCCTTTCCAGATTATGCTGCAGGAGCAGACGCCTGTACATATGACCGGTCGTGTGTTCGGTACAGTTAACAGTCTGACATCTGCCAGTTCGGTCGCCGGACCACTATTGGGTGGTATCCTCGTTACTGCGTCGGGTGTGATACCGGCATTTATACTGACCGGCGCTTCGCTTGTGGTGATGAGCCTGGCTATTTTATGCATTAAAAAATGGATCGATATCCGACAGTCCAAGCAGGCTATACCGACCGCTGTTCATCAGCCGCTCAAATAATCGCCGAATATAAAACTATCGTAAATAGCAGCAGCCGCTTCTTCGTAACCAGAAGAAGCGGCTGCTGCTATTTACAGCTTGGATCACGCTGTAGATAATATCCTGCCCAGCACATAATGAATTAACGATTGATCCGATTATTTTTTATGAACTGTTATATTAATGGTTTTTTATTAATCCTTATGCGGTAATGGTCGCTAAATAACTCATTTTCATTATGTAACTAAAAATATAAAATGACCAACTTAACGAATATATTAATCATTTTAATCATTCATATATTAAGTTTACATTCTTTAAAATTGACAAAATGATTTTAAATAATTATGATTTATAAGGTTATTATTGCAGGAGAAACTTCTGTTATATGCAGAAACAACCTAATAATCCCTCCAAAATGTCAGATGTATGGGGCGATTATTACTATTTATTATTACCAGGGAGTTGATCATTTGTTATACAAGCTGCTTCGACAATGGAAATGGATACTGCTGCTGTTGCTGCTTACCGGTGGGGGTATTGCTGGTTACTATACATATTCTGTCGTTCAATTTGCGAATACCATCTCGGTAGATCCTGCTGATCCGGCCGGCGCAGATGCCCAGGAGACAGCTTTCCGACTACCTGAATGGGATGGCAAAGACCCTGTTCATATTCTGCTGCTTGGTACCGATTCACGGGATGTGGATAGCAATGGACGGTCGGACTCCATGATGGTCGCTACAGTTGACCCAGTCAGCAAAAAAGCCTATCTGATGTCCATTATGCGGGATACGTACGTAAATATTCCCGGACATGGACGTAGCCGAATCAATGCTGCCTATTCGTATGGAGGTGCTCCACTCGCTATGGAGACAGTGGGTCAGCTGCTTGGTGTTCCGATCAACAGTTACGTTACTATCGACTTTGAAGGCTTCAAAGCGCTGGTTGATCAAGTCGATGGTGTAGATATTGATGTAGAGAAAGATATGCATTATACCGATGGCGGCGATGGACACCGTTACGATATTAATCTCAAAAAAGGCTACCAGACACTGGATGGTACCCATGCTCTGCAGTATGTAAGATTCCGGCATGATGCCACGTCGGACTTTACACGTACTGAACGGCAGCGCAAGTTCCTCGCTGCACTGGCTGCCAAAATGCAAAGTTCTACTTCTATCGTCAATCTGCCAAGTATTCTCAAAGCAACCGCTCCTTATATCCAGACCAATATGTCTGCCTCTACGATGCTCAAACTAGCCGGACTCGGCATGGATGTGAATGTCGGCAATATCGAGAAACTGCAGATTCCTCCTACCCCTCTACTGAAGGAAGAAACGATCCATGGCGCCGCTGTACTGGGCGTAGACGAGACGTTACTGCGCAAGTATATTCAGGATAAGCTGTCAGATAATGATGAAAATAACGATCAAAGTACAGCTGATCAATAAACTGCTAAAATACAAGCCAATCCATAAAAGCGCCCTTCTGCGGACTTTCCAATTCGCAGAAGGGTGCTTTTGTGGGTACATTTTGTGAGTACAAGAACGTAATTAGGATCTCGGAATTACGACGCTACCGAATAAAATTCTATCCAACCAGTAGTGTATAAATAATACCCGGACCATGTACCCCTATAGTCAGATCATTCTCAATATCCGACGAACGACTGGGGCCGGAGATAAAATGCATACCGGCAGGCAGATGCTCTCGTCCAATCTCGTCCATCGGAATCAGTAGCTCCCCGAGTCGGGTATACAGACGATCCACCGGCAGAATTACGATACATACGGTCGGCAGCAGGCTGACCGAGCGACCCTGATGCGGAGTCGAAGTAACCATCACGGTGCCGGTATAGGCAGCCGCACCGTCTGCCATAACCACGCCGATATCGGCTTCCGCTGCCCGGGCTTTCCAGGCTTCATCCGGGTCACTATTCCAGCTGGAAATCTGTACATCCGGCAGTCGTTCTTCCAGGCGCAGTTCTGCAAGTTCAGGCTGCTGCTGACGAATGAGATAACGGGCATTCATCTGTACGGCATGATCGGCAATAAATCCCGCTGCTTGCTCCATGGTCTGCAGCCGAACCACATGACCGCCCACCTCCTGGAAATGGGTCGTGAACTTGTCAATCCGCTGCTGCGAATCCCACTCAAATTCACTCCAAAACGCCGGTGTTCCACGGTACGGATGATCCGGCGCTTCCGTCATACGCGGACGGCGGAGCCGGGTCGAGATATTGTCCATAAAGGCTTGCTGGCTGATACGGGACTGCTCTTCCAGCTTATTCAGCCAATCAGGTGTAGATTGTGAATTACTCATGATGACCTCCCTGTATACCGCTGGCCCGGCGCTGACGCAGAATCTGCTCCATCCGGTCCCGGGTCTCTGCGTTCATCGGAGGAGCCGTCCGGCGTGTATCTTCCGACAGCTCCTGCCAATTCTCACGGAAAGAATGATCCGCCATGGGCGAAGTCACACGATACGTATTCCAGCCTTTCAGCGGACCAATTTTCAACGTGATTCCTTTGTTGTGAACAACCGGTTTTTGGGCAATGCGTCCCATTTTGAGTGCCAGATTCAGCCGTTTGGAATTAGCCATCAGCACGGCAAATCCCTTCATGCCGAGCCCCTCCCAGCGGTTGCCGTGTCCTCGTTCCACTTTGCGGCGGCGCAGATAGACCAGCATATCATGCAGCGGAATCTTGACCGGACAGGCTTCCGAGCAGGCACCGCACAGACTGGATGCATTGGCGATATCATCCCATTCCGCGACATTGCGGTTCAGAGCCGGTGTCAGCACCGCACCGATCGGGCCGCTGTACGTACCGCCGTATGAGTGACCGCCAATATGCCGGTAGACCGGACATACATTTAGACAGGCACCGCAGCGGATACAATTCAGCAATTCCTGGAACTCAGGATCGCCCAGCTGCTCCGAGCGTCCATTGTCTACGATAATAATATGCATTTCTTCCGGACCATCACCATCGGCAGTACGTTTCGGGCCAGTGATACCGGACATATACATGGTCAGACGCTGACCGGTAGCAGACCTCGGCAACAGTGTCGCCATAACCTCCAGATCTTCCCATGACGGAATAATACGCTCCATGCCCATCAAAGTAATCTGGGTCTTCGGCAGCGTTGTTACCATACGGGCATTGCCTTCATTTTCAAAAAGCACCATTGATCCGGTCTCTGCGATCGCAAAGTTGCATCCGGTCATTCCGATATCTGCTCCAAGAAACTTCTCGCGCAGCTTGCGCCGCACATAACCCGCCAGAATGGTCGTGTCCGGCGGCAGCTCTTCCCCGGCATCCTCTGACAGCAGCTCAGCGATCTGATAGCGGTTTTTGTGGATCGCGGGAATTACGATATGCGATGGTCCTTCACCGGCAAGCTGGATAATGTATTCTCCCAGATCACTCTCAATCGTCTCGATCCCTGCCAGCTCCAGGGCACGGTTGATATGCAGCTCTTCAGATACCATCGATTTGGACTTGACCACCGATTCGGCCTGCTTATTCCGGGCAATTGTCATGACGATATCGGTCGCTGCCGCTGTATCCGGAGCAAAATGTACATGTACACCGTTTTTGCGGGCATTGTCTACAAATAGATTCAGATAATAATCCAGATGGGCGATGGTATGCAGACGAATCTGCCGACCGCGTTCCCGCCACTCTTCCCAGTTGCCATGCTCTGCCGATGCAGCCTGCTTGCCACTACGCAGCCGCTCGGTCGTGAACTTGACAGCATTACGCAGAAAGTCATTATTCAATGCGACGCCGGCTCTTTCCTTGACGGTGCCCTGTGTGGATTGTGCCGGATTCATGATACCCCCACCCCTTCATACAGCAGCTCTGCCAGATGCATAACCCGTACCTGTTCACCCCGATGGCGCAGATTACCGGCAATATTCATCAGGCAGGCCATATCCAGTCCGACCAGTACCTGTGCTTCCGTTTCCTTGATATGATCTACCTTCTCTTCCACCATCGCGCCCGAGATATCGGACATCTTCACGGCAAATGTCCCTCCGAACCCACAGCAATCTTCGGCAAAAGGCAAAGGCACCAGCTCCAGCCCGCGTACGTGCGACAGCAGCGCGATCGGCTCTTCCTTGACCCCAAGCAGGCGGCTACCATGACAGGATGGGTGATAGGTAACTTTATACGGAAAATGTGCCCCCACATCGGTGATTCCCAGTACCTGAACGAGAAACTGGGTAAATTCATATGTCTTGGCTTCCAGTTCATGGGCAAGCTGCAGCCAGTAGGGATCATCTTTGAACAGTTCCGGATAGTGATGCACCATATAGGTACAGGAACCAGATGGTGAGACGACAAAATCGCTCGATTCAAACGCTTTCAAAATCGTTTTGGCAGCGGTTCGTGTTTCTTCCCAATAGCCGCTATTATACGAAGGTTGTCCGCAGCAGGTCTGTACCGGTGGAAAATCCAGCTGTACGCCATGTGCAGCCAGCAGACGAACCATGGCTTCTCCTACACGGGGATAGATGGCATCGCTCAGACAAGTAATAAACAATGATACTTTCATGCTGCACCTCTTTTCGCTCCATAATACACAAAAGATGGCAGTATGCAGGAAACCCGGCTGCCATCTTTTCATTTTGTGCTTCGGTCGTGATGCTAATATGGTACATTTATTCCGATTGCATGATATGCAAAATCCAAAAATCCGCTCTGTACTTGTATTTGCTATCGAAGCGGCTTGGACTGTGAGCATTAAATAATTTTGCTTATTTTATCAAAATTCCATAACACTCGCTTAGACGATGGTCATCTGGAGTTCACGTTCTTCCAGCTGGCGAATGGTTTCCTGGGGAAGACGGGTATCGGTGATCAGATGATCGACCTCGCCAAGATCCATCACATGGGCAAAAGCCTGTACACCGAATTTGCTGGCATCGGCCAGTAGAATGACCTGATCAGCCATACCGACCATCTTTTGCTTGACCCGCGCCTGCAGTTCATTGGATTCGCTGATACCACGGTCCAGATGAAGACCTTTGCAGGACAGAAACAGCTTGTTCACATAGTACGTATCCAGTGAACGTTCTGCCAGCGGACCGACAAAGGATAGTGAGCGAGAAACCAGCTGGCCGCCGGTCGAGATGACTTCAATCTTCTCTCTGGTGCTGAGCTGGGTCGCTACACGAATCGAATTGGTCAGTACGGTCAGTGGAATATCCGGCAGACTCGCTGCCATATACCATGCTGTCGTACTCGCATCCAGCAGAATCCGGTCCTGCGGCTGAATCAGCCTCACCGCTTCTTCGGCAATGCGCCGTTTCTCTTCGGTGTGCATAATCTCGCGCTCCGAAAATGGGGTCTCCGGCTGTTCATCCTTGACACTGACTGCGCCGCCGTGCGACCGTTTCAGCAGCCCCTGCCGCTCCAGCCGGTCCAGATCGCGGCGAATCGTCTCTTCGGTGACCTGGCAGCGCTCACTCAGCTCCGTCACCCGCATACTGCCTTTCTCATTCACCAGCTTTACAATCATGTCATACCGTTCCACGACTAACATAATGTCCTCAACTCCGAATCGTTATTGTACGGGAATCGCCGTCAATCTCAGGAAGCGTCCGTAGGCATCTTCCCACGCTTCACTCTCCTGCGGTTCATATACATCCACCGGAAAGGAATCTCGGATAACCGCCCGGGCTTCCCGGATATCGCTAAATGTCCCCTGTGCTATCCATTGTACCGCTAAATTGCCAATCGCGCTTCCCTCTGCCGGTCCTGCCCATACCGGGCGTCCGAGTGCATTGGCTGTCCACTGGCATAACAGACGGTTCTGGATTCCTCCACCGACCATATGCAGCCCGTCGAACTGCTTGCCTGACAGCTGTTCGGTCTGCTCCAGTACATAACGATATTTTAATACCAGACTCTCAAAAATGCAGCGGGCTACCGCACCATACGTATCCGGCAGCTGCTGTCCGGTCTGACGGCAATATTGACGCACCCGGGAGCGCATATCACCTGCATGCAAGAACAGTGTATCATCCGGATCGATAAAGGAAAGAAATGGCTCCGAACCTGCTGTATGCTGAATCCATTCGTTATAGGAAGCATGATGACCGTCACGCTCGCACTCCCGCTTGTATTCCTGAAAAATCCATAGTCCCATAATATTTTTGAGCAGTCGATAGGTACCATAGGCGCCGCCTTCATTGGTAAAGTTCAGTTCCCTCGCCTGCTCGGTAATGACCGGTTCGGATACTTCCGTACCCATTAGCGACCAGGTCCCACAGCTCAAGTAGGCAAATGAATCCGATAATGCTGGAACAGCGACTACTGCCGAAGCCGTATCATGCTCTGCCACAGCCGTAACCGGAATCGCAGGCAGCCCCAGATCCACCATTAGGGAAGAGCGGAGATTCCCTGCGGGAGCTCCGGGCTGTACCGGTCTGCCGAACCAGGATGAAGGAATCCCGATATGCGACAGTAGCTTGCGATCCCAATCCTGCTGCCTTGAATTATACATCTGGGTCGTTGTTGCATTGGTAAATTCATTGATCATCTCACCGGTCATAAAATACCGCAGCAGATCCGGAATCATCAGAAAACGCTCTGCCTCTTTGAGCACCGGAGAACCTGCCCGGCGCATGGCCGCCAGTTGATACAATGTATTAAAGCTCAAAAACTGAATGCCGGTCGATTCAAAAATTTGCTCTGCTCCGAATTCTTGTTGCATCTGTTCCATCACGCCATGGGTATGCCAATCCCGATAATGGGATGGGTTCGCAAGCAGCTCACCCGTACGTCCAATCAATCCAAAATCAACTGCCCAGGAGTCGATACCGATACTTTCGGGCAACATTCGCTCCTGCTTCGCGATGATCAGTCCCTGCTGGATCTCATGATACAGGCGCAGTATATCCCAGTAGAGGCGATCTCCCACCTTCACCGGATCATTGCTGAACCGGTGAATCTCCTGTGTCACGATCCGGTTATCATTCAGTCTGCCGATAATCGCTCTGCCGCTGCCTGCTCCAAGATCATAGGCAAGGATGGTCACCAGCTGGCACCACCTTTGCCTCTCGCCAAAATCGATTGTCCGTAGCTGTCTGACAGGTACGCTTTCATCGGATCAAGCGGCAGTCCCTGTTCTTCGCGCACGGCATGCAGCAGCGGAGTTACATCGAATTCAAATGCACGACGCACGGCATCCTCTGCGCCCAGTACATCATTATTCGCCTGGGCTTCCGCGACTTCATCATGATTGATCAGCAGCGCTTTGGCATACTGGGTCTGTACATTCAGTACCGAGCGGATCATTGCCGGAATTTTCATTTCAATATTATGCGACTGGTCAATCATATAGGCGATATTGTTCACCGCCTGCACAAGACGGTCTTCCCCACTCTCTGACGCATCCAGAATCTGATAGAAAATTAGGAACAGCTCATACGGATTGATTGAGCCGACGATCAGATCATCATCCGCATATTTATAACTATTAAAGTGGAATCCGCCCAGGCGGCCTTCATCGATCAGATAAGAGACGATATGCTCCACGTTTGCTCCCGGCAGATGATGACCGGTATCGACCAGCACATGTGCCTGCTCGCCCAGCTTGACTGCGTAATTGTATGCCATCCCCCAGTCGGCAATATCCGTATGGTAAAAGGCCGGCTCAAACGCCTTGTATTCGATCAGCATACGCATCTCCGGTGTCATCGCACGATACATCTCGCCAAGCGATTCCAGCATCCAGTTTTTGCGCTTGCGGATACTGCCTTGTCCGGGATAATTGGTACCATCGGCGAACCATAGACTCAGATCACGCGAACCGGTCTCTTTGGCTACATCGATACATTCCAGCAGATGATCCGTTGTTTTGCGGCGAATAGCAGGATCGCTGTTGGTAACGCCGCCGAGCATGTATTCTTCTTCCTGAAACATGTTCGGATTGATCGCGCCGATCTTCAGATTCAGGCTTTCTGCGTGGCTGCGCAGCTTGCCGTAATCTTCCACCTTATCCCACGGAATATGGATCGCTACCGATGGACACAGACCGGTGACTTTGTGCACCTGTGCAGCATCTTCCAGTTTCTCGAATGGATCGCGTGGAACGCCTTCTTTCTGGAATACTTTGAAGCGGGTACCGGAATCACCGTATCCCCATGACGGCGTCTCAATTTGTAGCGCTTTCAAACGGGATTTAATTAACTCCAGATCCATTCCCCTGTTCTGCTGCTGTTCCTCGAATAAAGCATAGGCCTTGTCTGTCATCCTGTATCCTCCTCCATAAGTTTTGCCCTGATTATGCTATCTGTTTATTCTAACATTATCTGGTAAATGCTGCCGGTACGCCACCATCAATCGTCAGCATACAACCTGTTGTTTTGGCCGCTTTGGAAGAAGCAAAGTAAGCTACTCCTTCAGCGATATCATCAGGATAAATATTCACGAGCAGTGTTGTCCGTTTGCGGTAATGATCTTCCAGCTGATCGGGTTCGATACCATAGGCAGCTGCACGTTCGTTACGCCAGTTGGAGTTCCAGATTGCCGACCCCTGCAGAATGGCATCAGGGAGAATGGTGTTAACACGGATCCCAAATTCGCCGCCTTCGGTTGCAATACAGCGGGCCAGATGAGCTTCGAGCGCTTTGGCAGAACTGTAGGCGGTTACATTTTTACCGGCATAGACGGAGTTTTTAGAGCCGATAAACACCATACTGCCGCCGAGTTCCTGATCTTTCATGATTTTAAAAGCTTCACGGGCGACGAGGAAATAACCGGTTCCCAGTACATTCATGTTCAGTTCCCATTCTTTGAGCGACGTCTCGTCAAATGGGCTGGAAGTCGCCAGACCAGCATTATTTACGATAATATCAACGCCGCCGTAGGCCAGTGCTACTTCAGAATAGGCATCCTTGACCATTGTTTCTTTGGTCACATCCATCTGGACAGCCAGTGCCCGATTCGCTCCATATTGTTCATTGATCTCATCTGCTACTTTTTGTGCGCCCTCCAGATTGAGGTCGGCCAATACGACATGAGCACCTTCCTGAACCAGACGACGGGCTGTTGCACTGCCGATTCCACCTGCTCCACCGGTGATCAGTGCCACCTGACGGGAGAATTCTGCTTCGGCAGGTGCCAGAGTCAGCTTGTACAGCTCCAGCGGCCAGTATTCCACATTGTATGATTCCGATTCGCTGAGTGACACGAATTGTCCCAGTGCAGTAGCACCGCCCATCACAGCAATTGCTCGGTGATACAATGCGCCGCTCACCAGCGACATGGCATGACTCTTGCCGGTATTGATCATCCCAATGCCGGGAATCAGAATAACACGGGGTGCCGGTTCGAACATGATATCGCCTTCGTTGCGATTACGTTCAAAGTAGGCCTCATACTGCTCCTTGTACGCATGGATGCCCTGAATAACCGCCTGCTTCAGACCTTCTGCATCTCCTGCCGATGGTGTCCATTCGATGAACAGCGGCGTCATTTTGGTATGTACCAGATGATCCGGGCAGGCAGCTCCCACCTGGGATAATCGTGCGGAATCCTCTCCATTTACAAACTCCATTACATCGTCTGCATCGTCAAACGTCAGAATCATCCGCTTGCTGTCACTGACTGCACCGCGTACTGCCGGCATAATGCCTGCAATCAGCTGTCTGCGCTCTTCTGATGGAAGAGATTCTACTCTGGCACCGCCAAATGCCGGTTTTTCTTCCGCTTTGCGGGCAATATATTCTGCCGCCTGATTAATAATCTCGATCGTTTTGTTGTAACATTCTTCCTGCGTCTCTCCCCATGTCACCAGACCATGCTTCTCCATCAGCACCAGTTCGGCACCCGGATGATCCAGTACACCCTGTGCAATCATTTTAGAAAGGGTAAAGCCAGGACGGATATAAGGTACCCACACGAATTTGTCACCAAAAATTTCGCTGGCGATCTGTTTACCGTTATCGGCGCAGCAGAGGCTGATAATCGCATCCGGATGTGTATGATCCACATGCTTGAACGGGAGAAAAGCATGCAACAATGTCTCAATAGAAGGCCGCGGCGCTTTGGCATCGATCATGCAGTTAGCCAGGTAAGCTACCATCTCTTCGTCCGGCATCTCATCACGCTCAAACAGTGGACGAATATCCTCCATGCGCAGTCCGGTAAAATGCTGTGCCTTCATGGATGCGAGATCAGAGCCGCTTCCTTTGACATACATGACTTCAATCTCACGACCGCGAAAATCGCGTACCGTTCCTTTGGTAGAAGTATTACCGCCACCCCAGTTGCATACACGGCGATCCGAACCGATCAGGTTGGAACGGTATACGAGCTTGTCCACACCTTCATGAATAGCATCCGCCTGCTGTACATTCCATTGATTAGGTATCATTCTTCATCCTCCATTGATCTGCGTATTCGTGGCAGTGCCGCTATGTATATTCCAGCGATTCGCTGCCCGTCAAAAAATTATTTGAATTTGTTACATTGAATCCAACTATATTTCTGGAACATGATGCCAAAAGCAGTTTCTTTGTTTGCAGTATATCACTTCTGTTTTTATTTGAAAATATACAAAACAAAAATAAACAAAAATAAATTTAAAATTGATAACGCTTAACCAATACTAAATAAATAAAAATTCTTTAATCTACCTGAAAACGCACTCCTCCATATAAAAAAACAGTCGCCTCAAAATAAGTGACGACTGTTTTTATAAAATGCTTGGATGCTATTCATTTATCGTTTGCGCCTAATCATTCATGATGATCCAGCTCCCGTACTTCAAAAGGCAGCAAAATCTGTTTCAGTTTGGCACGATGCTGTTCATATTGCTCCGGCAGCTTCAATTCGGTACCCAGTGTTTCCGGCGATTCGTCATGTACAAACCCCGGTGGATCGGTAGCAATCTCGAACAGAATCTCTCCATGCTCCCGGAAATAAATGGCGTTAAAATAATTGCGGTCACGTACCGCAGTTACGCTGTATCCGAGATCATGCAACTCATTTTGCCAATTCAATTGATCGCTGTCATCCACTGCGCGCCAGGCAATATGGTGAACCGTACCGACACCCATTTCGCCGCGTACACCAGTCGTCATTTTCAAATCAATAATATTGCCGATATCGGCCGTCGAACGATAACGCGTATAATCGCCTTCCTGTGCAATCAGTTCCAATCCCATTACCTGTTCCAAGAGCTGTGCTGTCTGGTCAGGATGAGAGGAAAATAGCGTCGCGCCACCAAATCCCTTGATCGCTACCTCAGTCGTTACGCCGCCAAAGCTCCATTGACTATTCGCACCGGCGCTGCGTTCTACAATCTCCAGATGCAGACCGTGCGGATCGTCAAATGTCAAATATTGCTCACCAAAGCGTTCCACTTCACGATACGAAATATGAAATTGCTGCAAACGTGCTTTCCAGAAAGGCAGTGCGTGCTCCGGTACAACATAAGTAGTGACACCTACTTGACCATCACCGATCACACCCTGCTGTGCGCCTGCCCAAGGGAAAAAAGTAATAATCGTGCCTGGATGACCGGCTTCATCGCCAAAGTAAAAGTGATACGTTCCTGGATCGTCAAAATTTACCGTTTGCTTTATCATCCGCAAACCAAGCACACCTGCGTAAAAATCAACATTCTCCTGAGGATGTCCTACAATTGCCGTAATGTGGTGAATACCTGCTGTTGATCTGTTCATTATTTATCCGCCCCTTTTCCCTTAAATAATAAATCTTAATTTAAAGATTATTAATCATGAGATAATAATAAGTTCATTTCAAAATAATGTCAACCCTTTATTTTCATATTCATTTGAGAGATCATTTGTAACTATTCTGGACATTCGTTTATATGACCTTTTCGCTATTAGCCTGTTTCCCTTTTGTCCAATCGGGTAATGAAGAACAGAGCATACTAAACAAAATAAAGTGAATTATTCACTGAGGAGGAGAGCATCATGACAGAAGACAACAAAATGGAAAATCCAAATTCAGAAGATACACTAATGGAGAAGCACAAGAAGGAACAAGGTGCAAATCCTGAAACTCAGGCAGACGATTGGGCATCCAAACCGTCTCCAGTTGCCTCGGGCGACGATGATAAAGACAAAAAAGATTCCGACAAGTAATCCATATTAGTATTGGATCGCTAAAGGAACTTGATACATGCATACAAGCAGGCAGTACCGATCACAATCATCGGTGCTGCCTTTTTATTATGCGGATATAATACCTATAAACAAATCTACTCTCTATACCATTACGATTAGCCTATACTAAGCGAAACGTTCAATTTTGGCATAGTCGATAAAACATATGCAAAAGCGTGTATGACGTTTATCCTTCGTCATACACGCTTTTTGGCTATACCTACAATATTGATAGTTACCCTTCAGGCTGTAACACAGTTTATATTCAAGCCGATCTGCGCGGTTGCGCACTGTTGTCTCCCGATGTGGCACGACGGATTAGTTTTTCCAATTCCATCAATACCAGCGCTGCTGCAGCAAGGCCGGTAGCAATCGCCCACTCCTGTACGCCAAAACTATCCGGAATCGAGAAGATTCCGCGTACACCCGGTAGCAGAGTAATACCATATAGACCAAAACATAATACGACCGAACCGATTACATATTTATTGCTGAACAATCCTGCTTCTATGGCGCTCTGTACATTGGAACGAGCAGCAAAGGTCTGCAGGGTACGTGCCAGGATCAGCGTTGTAAAGGCCATCGCTACACTCATCTCCGGCGAATGCTGCAATCCAATATACTGGGATAGTATAACTGCTGCACCAATCATAATTCCCCGTGTAATAACGGCTCTCAGCGTACCGCCGGCAAATAGTCCTTCATTGATATCACGCGGCTTGCGATCCATAACACCTGGCTCTTCTTTTTCCATACCCAGCGAAATGGCCGGCAGCGAATCATTCGCTAGATTGATAAATAGCAGTTGAATCGCTGTGAACGGATTTACCCAATCCATAATAAGCGCAAAAATAATCGCGATAATCGCACCCAGATTGCCTGCAAACAGATAGGCGATCGACTTTTTGATATTATCGAATACGGTCCGGCCGACACTGACTGCATTGACAATCGAGACAAAGTTATCATCCGTCAGAATCATCGCTGCCGAATCTTTGGCTACATCGGTTCCGCTGCCCATGGCAACTCCGATATCTGCCTGCTTGAGCGCAGGTGCATCGTTTACGCCATCGCCGGTCATTGCGGTGATCTTGTCTTTTTTCTGCCAGGCACGTACGATACGAATCTTGTTCTCCGGTGATACCCGGGCATAGACCGATATATTTTCCAGATTGCGGTCCAGCTCTTCATCCGACATTTTGTCCAGTTCCTGACCGGTCACTGCAATATCATTCTCATCCATCAGTCCGATATCACGACCAATCGCCTGAGCGGTCGTTTTATGATCTCCGGTAATCATAATGGTACGAATACCAGCACGTTTGGATTGTTCGATCGAACCATAGACCGCTTCACGCGGTGGATCGATCATCGCTGTCAATCCTACCAGGATCAGCTCCTGCTCGTCTTCTATACCGACAGTCATCTGATTATCGGGGATCACCTTATATCCATAAGCGAGTACACGAAGTGCCCGACTGGAAAAGTCCTCGTTTGCTTCATAGAGACGCTGGCGAATCTCTTCATCCAGCGGAATGACCTGTTCGCCCAGCAGTACCTGGGTACAGCGGCTGATGAGTACATCCGGTCCGCCCTTGGTCAGCAGCATTTTCTGATGATCAAAAGTATGCACAGTAGACATCAGCTTACGGTCAGAGTCAAAAGGAATCTCCGCTTCCCGTGGAAAGCTATCGCGGATCTCGGTATATTTTTTATTCTTTTTGTTGCTGAATGCGATCAGTGCAACCTCGGTAGGATCGCCCATCTCCTTGCCTTCTTCATCGATATTGGAGTCGTTGCAGAGTACGGCAATATGAACCAGCTTGCGCTCTCCCTCCGACCATTCTGCCGGATTGTCCGGGAAGTCATCGCGGCTACCATCCGGCAAGTAATAATCGACAACGGTCATCTTGTTCTGGGTCAGTGTACCGGTTTTGTCCGTACAGATTACACTGGTGGAGCCGAGTGATTCCACGGCAGGCAGGCGGCGGATAATCGCATGCTGCCGGGCCATCTTGTTCGTTCCGGCAGATAATACGATCGTTACAATAGAAGACAAAGCTTCCGGTATGGCGGCCACTGCTACAGCCACTGCGAACATCAGCGCTTCCAGAATCGCAGCGGTCGTATCTACTGTATCCGCAGAGAACCAGATACGAGCAGCTTCTACTGCAAAAATCAGAATACAGAGCAGTAAAATGAACACACCAAGCTTTTTGCTAAAGCTCTCCAGTTTGCGCTGCAGCGGTGTCTGCTTGGATTCGGCACTCTCGATCAAGCCGGCAATCTTGCCGATCTCGGTATTTAGCCCGGTACCCGTAATAACCGCTGTACCGCGACCGTACACGATTAACGCACCACTGAATACCATATTTTTGCGATCTCCAATCGGTGACTCTTCCTCGATTACCTGAATATGTTTTTCGACTGCTTCCGATTCACCGGTCAGCATGCCTTCATCTACCTTGAGACTCTCTGATGTCAGCAGACGCGCATCTGCCGGTACAAAATCTCCGGCGTCCAGCTGAATAATATCACCAGCAACCAGTTCACGGGCAGGCAGTGATTTGCGCGTACCGTCACGCAGTACCTTGGCTTCCGGGGTGGACATCTGTCGCAATGCTTCAATCGAGCTCTCTGCTTTGCGTGTCTGTACTACACTGATAATCGCATTCAGGATCAGTACGAAAATAATAATTCCCGCTTCAACCACATGCCCGAGCACGATCTGTACAATCGAGGCAATCAACAAAACAACCACCATCGGGTCCCGCAGATTTTCCACAATCAGCTTCCAGGTAGGCGTACGTTCTTTGCCCTTGAGTTCATTGTACCCATCACGTTCCAGACGCTGCCGGGCTTGCTCCGAAGTCAATCCTTTCTCGGTCGTATCTACCTTTTGCAGCGCTTCTTCTGTACTTGTCTGATAGAATTCCATTCACAACACTCCTATCCTCAAAATGTGAAGAACTGTCTCTAATCTGTTCTCCCGTTTGCTGCATGTACGATAAGGCGTGTATCTGTACCAGTCGTTATGTATATCTTTTTATATCGTATAACAACTGGTTATCCCTACTGATTTTTACCCTTTAAAATACATTTGGTTTCAAAAAGAACGTGTAGATTTGATGACGATTGTTGTCGATATTAGTGGAACTATAAAAAAGAGACATCATTTACAAGTACCTTCCGTTTATTCGTAGGTTTCTTGTAAATGATGTCTCTTGCTCTTATATGGATTACATTCAGTTATATTAAAGTATTAAAATTCCTGCACGAGAATGTATTACATTAGGATATTCCCTTAAATGATCTGAAGTTTGCGCGCCTGTTCTTCTGTCAAAATGTACTGCTCTTGCGGATAAGTCTCATCTTCATTCTGTACACCGAACATCTGCATAACTTCATTCCAGATTCCTTTTTGTACTGCTTCTTCCTGTGTAATGATGATTTTCATTATAATCGCCGCCTTCATATTAGAATGTATAGTACTTATCGTATAGAGATCGCTATGACATTTATTTAAACGAATTACAGCAGTAATCAAACGTGCCTGCAGATTCTCATTGCAGAACTTCTGCAAGTGATCAGGATGATCGTTGTGTCACCCATTTACAAGTGCACTGTATCCATGGCTGAATGTGACTGTATAGAGGATAGACCGCATAAAAAATCCCCATACCAATGATCCTGTTCAGGATGCACCATATGGGGATTTGCTATTAATCTGAATATTCAATCATTGGCAGCCTAATGAATGGTTTATCAGTATGGATCGGCCTCGTGTCCTTTTTCTTCGGCTTTTTTGGCAGCCATATGGGCACGATGCATTGGCTTTCCTTTTTCCGGGTCAGCCTTTACTTTTTCCATCATTTCTCTGACACGCTTTCCATAATCAGCATCGGCTTCTGTAATATTGGTGAGTACTTTCTCCTGAATCACTTCATTACACTGGGCCAGATTGCCGCCCAGGTTGCTGATCAGTTCATCGCGCTCCCAATCTTCAAAGTTACGATACGTCTCGCCAGCCTGCGCAAAGTCATTCGGACGGTCAATCTTCTGACGCATCAGACGGGTATTGTAATATTCCGGTTCATGATCTTTGCCTGCTTTTGGCGCTTCCTGAAGACCACCCAGTGAAGACGGCTCATAATTCACATGCGGGTTCTGACCCGGCGCACGATCCGTCTGATAACGCATCTGACCTCCGGAATGGTTGGTTGCCACTCTCGATTTAGGTGCATTGATCGGCAGCTGCTGATAGTTCGCTCCGATACGGTGACGCTGGGTATCCGAATAGGAGAATGTGCGACCCTGCAGCATTTTATCATCCGAGAAGTCCAGTCCGTCTACCAGTACACCTGTACCGAAGGCTGCCTGCTCCACTTCATTGAAGTAATCTTCCGGATTGCGGTTGAGCGTCATTTTGCCTACTTTGAGGAACGGGAATTGATCTTCCGGCCACAGCTTTGTATCATCGAGTGGATCAAAATCCAGCTCTGGATGATAGTCATCGCTCATGATCTGCACACACAGCTCCCATTCCGGATACTCTCCACGCTCGATCGCATCATACAGATCAACAGTCGCGTGGTTAAAGTCGAGCCCCTGAATCTGATTGGCTTCCTCCTGCTTGAGGTTGCGAATACCCTGCAGTGGTTCCCAGTGGTACTTGACCAATACCGCTTGCCCTTCGGCATTCACCCATTTGTACGTATTAACACCAGATCCCTGCATCATCCGGTAATTCGCCGGAATCCCCCATGGGGAGAACAGGAAAGTAATCATATGTGTAGCCTCTGGACTATTCGCTACAAAATCCAGGAAGCGCTCCATATCCTGCACATTTGTAATCGGGTCCGGCTTAAAGGCATGTACCATATCCGGGAATTTGAGCGGATCACGGATAAAGAAAATTTTCAGATTGTTACCGACCAGATCCCAGTTGCCATCTTCAGTATAGAATTTGGTTGCGAATCCGCGCGGATCACGCAGTGTCTCCGGAGAATGACCTCCATGAATAACGCTGGAGAAACGTACGAATACCGGCGTGATTTTACCTTTTTCCTGAAATAGTTTGGCGCGGGTATATTTGGATACAGGCTCATCACCTACAGTTCCATAAGCTTCGAATACGCCATGCGCTCCCGCTCCACGGGCATGAACAACACGTTCAGGCACACGCTCACGGTCGAAGTGTGTTATTTTCTCGAGAAAATTGTAGTTCTCCAGTGTAACAGGACCCCGGTTCCCTACAGTTCTTACATTTTGATTATCAGTGACAGGGTGTCCCTGCCGGTTAGTCAGCGTTACATTTTCTTCTTGATCATTCGATTGCGGTTGCTTCTTGTTCTCATCTGCCATAAGATCTTCCGCCTTTCAAGAAAGTATAAGTGTGCTGAATCTGTATTCTTCATGACACAGGAAAACAAAACATACGCCCGGCATAAGGACATATTACCTTTTTTTACCTGCTCCTACTCATTATAAAACACTTTTCAATCAAAAAGTGAACCGATTTCATAAATTTGTCCAATTTGTGAATGAAGATGATATGAAACCGCATTTTGCTTTTGTTTTTGCCCTCCTTTATACTGGGCCTATTCCAGAATTATGACTTCTATGCAAATCTCTTTGTAAGAATATCGGGCAGTAGGCTGTCTTACAATATAGACGTATTTCAATAACGAGAGGTGGAGTATTATGTATTTGCGAAGGATTACCCTGCTCAAAGAAAACATCGATGATTACACTGTTTATCCCTTTTCTCTACCGCTGATTCAGCGTATGGATATGCTGGAGGTGCGCAGTCCAGTTACTTTTTTCGTTGGAGAGAATGGTTCGGGCAAATCAACACTGCTGGAAGCGGTAGCTTACCAGTGCGGATTTCATACAGCCGGCGGTTCACGTCATAACAGTTATGAAGTTCAGTCCTCTGAAGCGGCGCTCGGTGACCATGTTCGTCTCTCCTGGCTGCCCAAGTTGACCGATGGGTTTTTTCTGCGGGCGGAATCTTTTTATCAATTTGCCAATCATATTGACGAGATGGATATGAACAACTATAAGTATTACGGTGGCAAATCACTACATCAGCAGTCACATGGAGAATCTTTCCTTAATTTGTTCAAGCATAAGTTCATGAGTACAAGGGAATCCGCTATCTATCTGCTGGATGAGCCGGAGGCAGCGCTCTCTCCTGCCCGTCAGCTGTCTCTGATGCGGATCATTCATGATCTCACACCGCGCTGCCAGTTTATTATTGCCACGCATTCTCCGATTCTAATGGGCTATCCGGAAGCCGATATTATCAGTTTTGATGAGGATCGGCTGCAGCGAATCAATTACCAGGATACCGATCATTACCAGATTACCCGGCGTTTTCTGGAAAATCCGAAGCCTCTGCTTCGTGAACTGTTCAGCGATTAGGTAACTACATTAGCCGCATCATTGTATAGGTTTTTTTATACATAAATATGCCAAAAACGCTGCAGCCCATAAGCCGCAGCGTTTTTTGACAGATTTGGATCAACAGTTCGAAATCGGCAGACTGCCGGGAAGCATGCAAATCCTATGACCAGCTTGATCCATCTTACCAGACTGGCAGCACTTATGCTAATCCCAATCCTTTATAACTTTCCCCAATCTATCGGTTTACAAAATATCCAGGCGCAGACGCTCCAGACGGGTATGCTTGATATACCAACGTCCTTCAAGTTGTACAAAAGTCTCATGATAATATCCATATCCATGAAATGACTTATGCGCGCTGCCTTCCGGAAAAGTCACATAATCCTCCATCGGGGACAACACTCTGGCTTCTGTTGCCGATAGTAGTTCGATATCCGCACTATGTACCTGATGCACCGTCACCGCCGGATCTACCAGATCCTCGAATACCCGTACAATCGTATCGCGTCCTTCCAGTACCGGAATCGGGTTGCCTTCCGTGCTGAAGTCCGCGACTGCATCCGGGGCAAATATGTCCTTGAGTGCTTCCCACTGCTTGGTATCAATCAACCGGCAGTAGCGGGATTTGACCATGCGAATCTCCTCGTAAGCGAGCAGCAGATCCGTACCTGACAAAAATGAACTATTCATTGTTTGATTCCTCCATAATGACGATTAGGTTACTGTCCAGTTACCTGAATCTCCATTATAAGTCATCTGCAATAGAATCAGCCAGTTATTCCAGCTCCAGCCCTTTGGTTTCTTTGCCCAGGAATAGCACAGCTGCTGCTCCAATCAGAATCGCCACGAAGAAAATCGTGAAAATTGTACTCACTGGTATACCGTCTCCTACGAGCATACCGACCATAAATGGTGCAATCACGCCGCCAATCCGTCCAAATCCTGCAGCCATACCCGTACCGGTCGAACGTACCCGTGTCGGATAGAGCTCCGGTGTATAGGCATACAATCCGCCCCATGCACCCAGGTTGAAGAATGACAGACACACACCTGCCAGAATCAATGACAGTTCGCTGGTTGCATAACCAAACCAGATTGCACTTACCGCCGTCAGTACCAGATAGACGACCAATACGAACTTGCGGCCGAATTTCTCGATAAAATACGCTGCGGTAAAGTAGCCTGGCAGCTGCGCGATTGTCATAATCAGCACATACTCAAAACTTTTGATCAGTGTAAATCCTTTGAGCCCCATTACCGATGGCAGCCAGAGGAACATACCGTAATAAGAAAATACGACAGTAAACCAGAGAATCCAAGCCATCAGTGTGGTACGACGATGCGGACTGCTCCATATTTCCCGAAGACCACTGCCAAAAGAAGCCTGGCGACCAGCACCGTCTTTGATAAAGCGTGGTGAATCATCGATTGCACGACGAAGATACAGCGCATACAGAGCCGGTATCGCTCCAATTACGAATCCCCACTGCCATCCATAACGTGCGATGACAAAATAAGCAACTACCGCCGAGATAATCCAGCCAAATGCCCAGAAGCTCTCGAGCAATACTACTGCGCGTCCCCGATCCTTGACAGCGACCGATTCTGATACGAGTGTCGAAGCCACAGGCAGTTCTCCGCCCAGACCGAATCCGGCTATAAACCGAAGCAGCAACAAGACGCCAAATCCGGTAGCCAGTGCGGATAATCCGCTTGCGATCGAGAAAATCAGCAGCGTCCACAGCAGAATCGATTTGCGGCCATAACGGTCTGCCAGATAACCGGCAGCCACTGCGCCGACTGCCATCCCTACCGAGTTAATACTGGTAAGGTACCCAATCTCCTGTGGACTGAGACTCCAGCTTTTGGCCAGCGCCGCTGCGATAAAGGAAATCATACCGACTTCCATCGCATCGAACATCCAGCTGAATCCCGCACTGAACAGCAGCTTGCGCTGTTTGGGATTCTGAAGTAATTCCATCTTGCTCATGTGATTAACCCCTTCTTTCTGTTTCGCTTGTACTTTTTTGAACATACTTTTAGCTGCTTACGTCTGCTGATCGAATCCACGTCTCTGTTGTCTTATTATCCAGATCCATTATCGATAGCAGTTCCCCTTTGTATTTTTCACGCTGAGGTACAGACAGCTGCATAATTGTAGTCACGATTTTTATTATACTCAAATCGTGGAAATTTACCTCACATTATTTTCAAATTGTTAAAATTTAATTCATTCTTCCTGTATAGCCAAACAAAACAAATACATAAATAAGTAACAGCTTTAATACTCGCCTACTACATTAGGAAAGGGAAAAATATTCCCAATTATTACATATCAAGGAGGAATATCATGTCTATTCAACGTAAACTGCTGGTCTGTACGCTTGCTGCCGGACTGGCACTATCCGCTTTTCCATCTCAGGCCTTTATGGCTCCTGCTACTCCGGCTGTAGCTGCTTCACCAGGAGCCTGGGCAGCAGGACAGACGCCTGCCAATGGTTCTGCCGACAAACCTGTTATTTTGTTTGTACATGGTCTGACCAGCCAGGCCAAAGTCTGGTACGAGAATAATGATATGTACGAATACGCCTACAATAATGGTTATCAGACAGCTTTTATCAATATGTATGATATTTCCGGTACACCGGAAGATATGTGGAAAGACGGCGAACTGCTCGCCGCCAAGATCAAGGAAATCAGTCAGTACTTTGGCAAAAAAATTGTTATCGTCGCCCACAGTAAGGGTGGCGTGGATACCGAATCCGCTCTAGTTCGCTATAATGCCTATCCGTATGTGAATCGCGTGATTACACTCAGTACCCCTCATCACGGCTCACAGCTAGCGGATCTGGCATACAGCAGCTGGGCTGGATGGCTGGCAGATCTGGTTGGTTCGCAGAGTCCGGGTACCAATTCTCTTCAGACTTCCAATATGACCTATTTCCGAACGGAGATGGCCAAAGACCCCGATGTTAACAAAGTGCCTTTTTATACACTTAGCGGTAACAAGTGGTCCGGCTCCGGCAAATCCTCCTATACCTTTGGCGGCGCCTATCTGGCTCTATTTGGCAGCAATGACGGCGTAGTTACGACCGAGAGTGCACTGCGTCCGAACAGTACGCTTATTCAGATGGGTCCATGGAATCATGCTACCGTACGCACCGGTTCCTACACTTTTGATCTGTTCAAATCCTACATCGGCAATGCTGGTGTCCGCGCGGCTGCCTTATCCAGTGCTTCAGTAGGTTCCAGCGTCTACGGCGATGTATATACTTCCCCATCCTCAAGTTTACCGACTGTCGATATGTCCGGCTCCGGTCTGGCCGCTTCAACCAATTATGGACAATACTATGTACGCGGCGGCGAATATAAGGGTACTGCCACCGAGACCCTGACTGTAGAAGACCATGTAAAATCCATCACTCTGGACTGGATTACCAACCAGCCAATCGACGAGCTTCGTCTGATCTCTCCTCAGGGCAAAGTACGTCATGTACAGATCAGCACAGACCGTGATGAAGAAATCTTCAAAGGTGCTTACCATCAGGTGACTGAGCTAAAGAATCCGGAAGCCGGTGAATGGCAGGTTCAGGCGGTCAGCCATCAATCAGGAGCCTATCTGATGACTGCAATCTATGCACCAGGCACAGAGAAAGCGCATATGAATGCTTCTTTCTCCGGTCAATCGCTGGATATGACCATCAATACGCACGGACTGGATACCGAGCAGACGACACTTACTTCCAAAGTCGAATATTATGATGCCCAAGGCAAGCGAATAGCTCCAGCAGCCGAAAGTCATCGTTCCCTGTCCGCTAACAGCGTGGAGGAAAGTCTTCCCGTTCCTGATTCCGGACAGGCTTCCAACTATGTAATCACAACAGACGTTGAAGGTAAAACAGCCACTGGCGCGCCTTATAAACGTACACTCATTAAGTCCGTCTATGTAGATGCAGCAGGTCATACGTATTCACAACAGGATTGAGGACAAGTTGTAATATGATTGATCAGCTAATTACAAGATAATGCACGAACAGCCTGTATGATGCCGAAGGCAGCATGTACAGGCTGTTTTATATGGAATAGCGTATATTCGAAGTTCACATTACTATAGCATTTTCCGTTTTCTGTATCTATTCTTCCAATTTTGGAACCTGTTTTGATGGGTTATCACCTGTATTCGACACTTTTTGGTCTGCAGCAATATGGTAATATTCCAGTTCATATTCATTATCACTGAACACAATCAACCGATCCGGACGGAACAGGATCAATGTCATATCCCGATTCCCCTGATATTCCCATAATCCTTTTAGAAAAAGGTCCTTATCGGTAATAGTCATACTCAGCCAAAATGCAGGATCTACCGCTTGAATGACTTTGTTCACCCCCGCCTCCTGCAGCTGGCTTTTGACCCAGATATGGGCAAAATCCGTATCTGCCGTATAAGGCAGTACTGCTGTAGGTACAGGTCGATGCGTATAGCTGTAAATACTACGCAGCATCTGTTCATGCCAGGCCGTATCGACAGATTGACGATCCATAATCATTACCCCTGATACACCTTCCAGCTGATTTGCATATTTTTTGATTTGACTGTAAGCCAGTTTCTGCTTCATTCGTTCATTACCGGACAATGACATCATATCCCTCTTTTTATATCCATTTCAGTACGCGTATACGTGTATAAGTCACCTACGTTCGGACGGAATATCTGCTGTATCAACAGCATTATGTAAAACACCCCGGCTTCCGCGTCTGCGTACATGCCGGGGTGTTAAATTCAATGCATATTACTTCGCAGATTCTTGTGCTTCTACGATAGGGAACCAGCCTGGAATATTAATAACCATATTCCAGAGTGGATCTGGCAGTATCAGCGCTTTTTGATCGTTTTTGCTAATAGTGTACAGAATCTCGTCTTCGCGACCGGATTCTACTTTTTCAACCCATGTTGGATCTACAATCAGCTGACGGCCCAATGCTACCAGTGGAGCACCTGTTGCCAGTACCGCTGCTGCATCATCAGGTGTTTTCACGGAGCCTACACCGATTACCGGAACTTTGGCACCCACACGTTCCTGGATGATTTCCAGACGGGAGCGTGTATCTTCTACACCACGACGTGGTACAGAAGTATACTCCATCAGGGAAGTGTGCAGATAGCTGAGGTTTTTGTCAGCCAGTGCATCGATCAGCACCAGAGTGTCTGCCATTGTGATTCCCGGAGTTTCCGGTTCTTCTGGCGAGAAGCGATAGCCAACGATGAATGGACCTTTCGCTTGTTCTTTGACAACACGCTGAACTTCATCTACAACGGCCAGTGGGAATGCCAGACGCTGATGCACATCGCCGCCCCATTTGTCTTCACGACGGTTGGAGTGCGGGGAGAAGAACTGCTGAATCAGATAGCCATTAGCGCCGTGGATTTCCACGCCGTCAAAGCCTGCCGCGATCGCATTCGCTGTTGCTTTACCGAAATCTTTGATAATATCTTCGATTTCCTGGCCGGTCAGCTCACGTGGAGTAGGACCTTGACCACCATCACCGCGCTCGCTTGGCACTGCGCTTGGTGCAGTTACGTCGCCATCTACCAGCTCAGCTGGAGCCAGACGACCTGCATGGAAAATCTGCAGTACTGCTTTGGCACCATTCTTTTTCAGTGTTTCAGCCAGACGTGTCAGTCCTGGAGTGAACTCTTCGCCTACAGCACGGAACTGGTTGGCAAATCCTTTACCACCCGGAGTTACGTGTGCAACTGCAGTAATTGCCAGACCTACACCTGCTGTACGGCTTGCATAGTATTCCAGTTCTGCATCGGATACAGTCTCATCCGGGTTGGAAGAAGAGTGAGTCATCGGTGCCAGCACCAGACGGTTTTTCAGCTGAATACCATCATTCAGTGTAAATGGTTCAAACAAAGCATTATATTTTGGATTCAAGGTTTCTCTCTCCTATCTAATATGTGTAATGGATGAAGCTTTTCTACTGCTCAAAAGCTATTATTAAAAGTAACAATATATATTATAGTAAACAATTATATTTTTCACAAGTTATTTTAATGCATATCTTTATTTTTATAAAATAAAGCAATTTGGGACTTTTAAACGGACATAAATTCTTCATTTTTATACAAAAACAGGTCTGTCAGCAAAGTGATTTATTCCTTTGACTGACAAGACCTGCTGTCATATTGTTTGGTAATCCTGCGTACAATTTATTTATATTCAGGACTGGGATGCAGGCTTGGCATGTTTGCCGGAAGCTTCGGCAGCCTGCTCTTTGGGTCTTGCATCTGCGCGCGGTGGTTCTTTGAGGAAGAACATCATGATCAGCGCCAGTACCGACAGTGCCGAAGCGACCAGGAAGGCCATATTCGTACCGTGTATCAGTGACAGATCTGCTCCCTGACCAGCAGAAGTCGCCGAGATCGAAGCATTCGTATAAATGGTGATTAATACCGCTGTACCGATCGATCCCCCTACCTGACGGAGGGTATTGTTCATCGCCGATGCGTGTGACAACAGATGCACCGGCAGCTGATTCAGACCGGCTGTTGTTACCGGCATCATCACCATCGATAGACCGAACATCCGCAGGGCGAACATAATTACAATAAATGGAACCGGAGTCTGATCTGTCAGGAAAGCGAATGGAATCGTACCAATCGTCAGCATCAACAGACCGATAATCCCAATACGCTTGGCACCGAATTTATCAAAGATTCGTCCTGTAATGGGTGACATAATCCCCATTAGTATGGCACCCGGCAGAACGATCAGACCGGACTGCATGGCTGTAAGATGACGTGCATTTTGAATATACAGCGGCAGCAGTGTCGATGCACCGATCATCGCCGTAAATACAATCACTGTAATAATCATCGAAATGGTAAACAGTCGATTCTGGAATACGCGGAACTCCAGCAGCGGCTGCTTCAGCTTGAACTGGCGTGTCACAAACAGAATCAGACTGACGACACCGACGGCTATCGTAACAATGACCACCGGATCTGCCCAGCCTTTGGAAGCCGTACTGAATCCGTACAGCAGTCCACCAAATCCAAGTGTAGACAGAATAACCGAAGGGATATCCAGTTTGGGATCACGCAGCTGCCCTACATTTTTGAGAGCAAAGATAGCGATCACCAGATCGATCAGGGCAATCGGCAGAATAATGTAAAACAGATCGCGCCAAGAGAAGGTATCCACAATCCAGCCGGATAGTGTCGGACCAATCGCAGGTGCGAACGAAATGACCAGACCGATCATCCCCATGGCTGCCCCGCGGCTTTCTTTGGGGAAAATAACCAGAAATACGGTCTGCATTAGCGGCATAATAATCCCCGCTCCGGCAGCCTGTACGACCCGTCCAACGAGCAACGTGCCAAAGTTGGGCGATATGGCCGCAATCAGCGTACCCAGCGCAAATAATCCAATCGAAGTAATAAACAAAGCTCGTGTATTAAATTTGTCAATCAAATAAGCAGTGACCGGAATCATAATCCCGTTCACCAGCATAAAAATCGTCGTCAGCCATTGTGCAGCTGTGGCATCAATATTCAGATCCTTCATAATATGCGGCAGCGCCGTCACCAGTAGTGTCTGGTTCAGTATCGCCACAAACGCACCTGCCAGCATAATGCCGACAATGAGCTTGATATTCACTTTTGGTTGTGGCTGTTGTGCTACAGCATTACCCATGTTTCTCTTCCTCCCAATTTGCAAAATAGACATGTTGAAGATAGGAGACTTCTTCACTCAATTCTTCACGCTGCCGAAGATAGGCGATCAGTGCATCCATCATGAATGCCTGTGGTACTTTTTTGCGGCGTTCTACATCCAGCCGCTCTACGGCTGCCAGCAGATTGGCACGGATATGCTCCGGTGAACGCTGATGTACAGCCAGGGTTAGCTCGCGTACCGATTTGCGCCACTCACTTTCACCAAAATACTTGCGTCCGACCTCGGGATCATACAGATTCAGATGGGCAGCCAGCTCCGTATTAACGACCGGTTCCTTGCCCATACGCTTATGGATCACCGCTTCCATGCTCTCTACAATAAAGGCAGCCAGTGCTTCCAGGTCGAGCTTGGTTTTGCGATCTACATGGGACAAAAAGACAAACTCTCTCAGCATCCCCTGCATAGCTACCGCCAAATCCCATACAATCGGTTCGATTTCGGTACCAAATGCCTGGACAAGAGCTTCCTTTTGCCAGCTGATCATCGTTCGTTTGAAGTTCAGCATCACATTTCGTATCTGACTGCCCAGTTCCATCGGCACATTTTGGTTCAGGTTAATAAAAAAGTTGTGTCTGACTATAAATTCACGCAACTGAACAACCAGTTTCTGAACCAGCTGTTCCCGCGGCGGCACGTTATCTTCAAAATGAAGCGTACTGCTCGCCTGTACAATCTCTTCGTGCAGCGTGCTTACGATCTGAAGCAATATGTCTTCTTTGGACTGAAATAATTTATAAATGGAAGCCTTGGACATATTGCACTGCTCGGCAATATCCTGAACAGTTGTTGCAAAATAGCCTTTTTCTGCGAATAACTGGCTTCCTGCATACAGGATCGTTTTCTTTCGGTCCTCTACCATAATCGTGCATCTCCTATTTTCTAATATACCCCATAAAACCTGACGGTACTCAGAAAACCCGTCAGTTCTTACTTACTATTTTATATGAACTTATTTACAAAGTCAATCATTGTCACAACAAAAGTATGTATACAATATATATTGCAGTTTCTATTCTTTTATACAAAAAGGGATATAAAAAAGCATCCATTACCTTGGTGGTAAGGATGCTTTACAAAGATCCGAAGCTGCCTTGCAGCCAACTGACGGATGATCCAAATTATTCGTTGAGCGCTTTTGTCAGAGCCGCCAGATTTTCACGCATAACTGAAATATAATTCTCTCCAGCTGCTTCTTGTTCACTGGTCAATCCTTCTAACGGGTTCAGTACAGCTGTTTGTGCACCTACTTCATTCGCGATGGTGTCAGCTACTTTGGAAGATACCAGCGTTTCGAAGAAGATGGTTTTCACATTATTACTCTTGGCAAAATCAACTACTTCTGCCATCTTGGCAGCTGTAGGCTCTTCTTCCGGAGACAGTCCGCTTATACCGACCTGGGTCAGACCATAATCACGTGCCAGATAACCAAATGCGGTATGCTGGGTAATAAAGTCTTTACGTTTGGTATTGGACAGGTCCGTCTTGTAATCGGTATCGAGCTTTTGCAATTCTGCCAGATAGGCATCTGCATTTTTCTTGAAATCTGCAGCATGATCCGGTGCCAGTTCACTCAGTGAAGACTCGATATTACGAACCTCGGTCTGTGCCTGCTGCGGAGACAGCCATACATGCGGATCAAAACCGCCATGATCGTGATCATGGCCTTCTTCTGCAGCAGCATGAGCTTCTTCACCGGCATGAGCTTCTTCGCCTTCGTGCTCTTCCTCTTCATGGTACCCATCCATCACTTGTATACCTTTGCTTGCTTCTACCATTTTCGGTCCATTGGTACCCACAGCATCCTGCACCTGAGTCATCCACGATTCAAGACCCGCACCATTGTAGACGAGCATATCGGCATCAGTAATTTTGGCAATATCCTGCGGAGTAGGCTCCCAGTCATGCGGTTCGGTTCCAGGTGGAATCAGTACCTGTACATCTGCCAGATCGCCAGCAACTTTGGAGGTGAATTCCTGCATAGGATAGAAACTGGTTACAATATGAAGCTTGTCCGTACTGCCTTCGCCGGCAGTTGTACCTGTTGCAGCCGGACTGCTGTTTCCACATCCTGCGAGCACTGTGCTCATTCCCAATACGACCACCGCAGGCAATGACAACCAATTACGCTTGTTCCATTTCATTTCAGTACTTCTCCTCCCCACTCCATCTACTGTACCCAAACATGATCTTTATCTATATTTGCAAAAGATTCATACTCGTTGATGACTGCTTGCTTGATGATATTCAGTACAATGGATATCCCTATTAAGTGGTTATATTAGTTTTTGTTCAATACTTCTGTTTTGACATTGCTTTTCTGGGAGCTGCGGCTCTGACGTTGCCAGAAACGACGGCTATCCACATCAACGACATAGCCAGGGTCTTTGTCCCGGCGAATGCGATATACGATGCGCTGAACTCCCATACCTATCAGCAGGAAAGCCAGCAGCAGCAGTGCTACCGTTGCTCCCGGAGGCGTGTTGACATAATAAGAAGTGGTCAGTCCGCCGAACATGCCGATCAGACCAATGCTAACCGCCATGATTAGCGCGGAAGTAAATCCTCTGGCAAAACGAAGAGCAAGAGCCGCAGGCAGTGCCATCAGTGCCGATACGAGCAGCACGCCGACAATCGGCATGGCTGCTGCTACAGTCATCCCGGTCAGTACCGAGAATGTCTGGGATAACCAGCGTACATGCGTACCGCCAATCTGCGCAGTCTCTTCATCAAACGTAATATTGTACAGCGGCCGTCTCATCACTGCCCAATAAATCAGTACCAGCAGGAACACCGTACCAATAATCCACAGCTGGGTCGTACTCACTGCTACAATCGAGCCAAACAGATAGGAACTGAAACTGCGATTCAGCCCGGAATCCATACTCATCAGCACCAGTGCCAGTGCCAGACCACCGGTCATAATAACAGCAATAGATACTTCCCCATAACCACGGAAATTCTGCCGCAGCCGCTCTATAACCAGCGCACCGGCAACTGCAATTACAAATCCTCCCACCGAAGGATTAATGCCCAGAATAGCCCCGATCGCTACACCTGCCAGCGAGACATGAGACAGCGTATCTGCCATTAGAATCTGCCTGCGCAGAACCAGATAAATACCGAGCAGCGGAGCGATGACAGCAATCATTCCTCCGGCCCAAAACGCGCGCTGCATGAACTCGTAGTCAAACATGCCCATCCTCCACCCTCCTCTCGTTCCAGACGGATCATACGATCCAGATAAGGCTCTGCTTCTTCCAGCCCATGGGTTACCATTACTACTGTACGTCCATGTTGTTTTACATGATGACGCATCAATTCGTAGAATCCTTTGCGACTCTCCAGATCCATCCCGGTTGTCGGCTCATCCAGAATCAGTACATCAGGCTCCTGTGCCAGTGCACGTGCAATACATACACGCTGTTTCTGCCCACCGGACAGTTCACCGATTTTGCGATCGCGCAGTTCCCACATACCTACTGCTTCGAGCGAGGAACGCACCAGTGCTTCCTGTTTATCACCAAATCGCTTGAACAGGCCCAATCTCATATAACAGCCGGAACGTACCAGCTCAAATACCGTACTCGGGAATCCACTATTAAATGATGCCACCTGCTGAGGCACATAACCGATCACCGGACGTTTGCCTTTGTCATTACGGTTAATCTGTACCCGTCCGCTCCAGGGCTTCAATATACCGAGCAGCAGCTTCAACGATGTTGTTTTCGCAGCACCATTGGGTCCGCTAAGCGCCATAAATTCATTACTATATATTTCCATCGACAACCGATTAACCACCGGTTCCCGGTCATAGCCAAACACTATATCCTGCATGGAAGCCAATAACAAGATTAGCCCTCCTTTCGTTCTTATCGTAACCGTTACGAATACCACCTGACTTACTTTACTCCTCGTATGTCAGCATTGTCAATATGTTTATCCAAAATTATTACGATCTGGCGCATCAAACTTCTTGTGGATCGATCACACTTTACTCAAAACAAACAGACACAATGCTTCTACAGATTATTAACCCGTAGTATGCATCGTGCCTGCTCATGCTGTGGATTTACAGCTTATTGACTTGCTTGGATGAATATTTGTAGCCAAAAATAACTACGCGCTAAATCACTTTGAATCAGATACCGTCTATAACTACACGCTTAATCACTTCTGGATCAGATACAGTCTGGATGTTTCTTCCCAGATCTCTCCCTGCTTCAGGCTGAAGAATCCTTTTTCTTCATCCGGCAAATCTACATTCGGTGCATTGACCAGATTGGTCTGCGGCTCGGGACAGAGGAATGTACCTGAAGCTTCGCTATTCCAGATCATCCAGTGTTTGTAACCTGTACCTACATCATAGACCAGCTTCTCCCCAAGACGATTGTCGATAATCTCGGCATAGTTGCGTCCATTTTGAGGAACAGCAGTATAGTGGTTGTCCATCACTTCGCCATAAGGATTGGCACCTTCTGCTTTGAGTTGCTCTTCCCAAGAAGACAGCGGCTGAAACTCACCTGTAGGCAGCATACGCTCGGTCATCTGACGGCGCTCTCCATAGGTAGCACGGAACGTCACATCGTCTGCAGTACTTTCCGGTGCAAATGGTGCATTGATCGCTGTATGGAATGCCAGCATCATCGGCATCGGATCATTGCCTTCATTACGTACGGTCACCTGCTGCTGCAGTCCATCTTCCGACAACGTGTACTGCAATTTTACCGTGAACTGGTGCGGCCAGTATTGATAGACTGGATGGGAATCATCAATACTCACGCTCAGACAGACAGTACTGTAATATTCATTCGCATCATAGGACACCACATCCCATACAATCGTATGCAGGAAGCCATGCAGATGATTATTGGTTGCTTCTTCATTAATAGGGAAGCTGTATCTGCGGCCGTTCCATGTAAATGTACCATCTTCATAACGGTTTGGCGGGAACAGTACCGGAATACCATGTGTACCCGGACTGGAGCGGAACTCTTCCATTTCAGCCTCTTTAGGCTCGCGCAGGAAATTATATCCTTTGACCGTATCGCGATAAGCAATCAGATTTGCTCCTACTCCTGGTAGCACAGCTGCTTCATAAGGACCATATTTCAGCCACACAGCAGGTTCTCCCTGATAAGATTGTTCATAAGCACTGGAATGATTGGACATAATGAAAGTCTCCTTTGTGGTCAAATCAAAATGACATAGACAGAGAATTCGATATGTAATGGATACTCCGTCTATGCAACTGCAAGCATTGTTAATATTTTCATTTACTAATTAATAAATAAAACAACTATTAATGAGTGTAGCATAATTTTGCTTATTCGCCAAAGGCAATACAGGACCTGAATCTAACTTGATCCTGTGACCTTTCTTCTGCTACTATATCGCGGACTGCGCTTAGACAATACGAACTTTTTCACCTTTGCGTGCCGATTCCAGACAGGCAGCAATGACTCTGGTATTGCGCACCGCATCTTCGGGACTGTAGGGTAATGGCGTTCCATCGAGCACGGAAGCAGCAAAAGCATCCATTTGAAGTGCAAAATGATTAGCAGGTTCAATATACTCTTCTCGTTTGCCTTCATCGGTATAGATAGTAATCTGCGGTTCTCCATGAATATCATCACGGCGAAATGCATAAGGCAGCTTGATTCTCCCCTTGGTCCCAATGATCTCCAGCGCACAGCTCGAATACGCCCACATCCCGCATTCAAAAGTAGCCGATCTTGCATCCGGAAATTCCATTAATCCCGAAGCCATCATATCCACATGATCATGCTTGGCCGAGAACATGGCATGTACGGTTACCGCTGTAGGCTCAGCCCCAAAGTACATACGGGCTGCAGATACCGGATAGACTCCCAGATCATATAACGAGCCTCCACCCATAGCCCGCTGGTACCGTACATTATCCAGATCATCTGCATTGCTTGAAGTAAAACGCCCATGCATACTGCGTAGTACACCAATTTCTCCGGATTGAATAATTTCCCTTACCCGATTATGCTTGGGATGATAACGGTACATAAATCCCTCGGCAAAAGTAACACCTGCCTTGCGACAGCGGTCAACCATCTCGGCAGCATCTGCTGCATCAAGCGCAGCAGGCTTTTCACATAATACATGTTTGCCTGCTTCTGCCGCTCTGATTGTCCATTCTTTGTGCAGATGATTGGGCAGTGGAATATAAACTGCATCAATATCAGGATCTGTCAGCAATGCCTCATAACTGCCATACGATCTGGGAATTTCGCAGTGCGCCGCTACATGTTTGGCAACTTCTGCGTCACGACTGGAGATCGCTAGTATTTCATTGCGATGTGATTCTTTGAGAGCAGGTATAATAGCGCTTACAGCAATTTCCGCAGTGCTGATGATTCCCCACTTTAATTTACGTTCAGTCATGGCTGTATTCCTTCCCTTCGCTTCAGATTCGGTCTGCCTGCTTGCCGGATATACGTCCATCCTGAACGAAACCCGATCCCCGATTTCTGCTGAAGATTAGATTTCTTCTATAATATAGAGCAATACACCTGTCTGCACCATTTGACTCTCCAAAAACCCGTATTCATTTATCTACTGCCATCAAGCTCTGCAGCAATTGCTTCGCTTCTGTAGATTATCGACGCAATCCCTGCAGGGACAATAGGCAGTCTATCGGCCGCACAACTTAATTACCATGCAGCTTGTCAGTTATAGTTATCCGCTTCCGCTTTGGTCAGCATCCCTATACAACGATCAAGATCGGTTTTGACCTGCTTTTTGTAGAGTTTGGCTTTTTCACGGCCATCGTCTGTAAAATGATAAATAACAATTTCCTGAAAATCAACCTTCGGATCATTCCCTTTTAACTGCTTGGTCCGATAAAAAACGCCTTCATGCACCAGTTCGTGAAGTGCACGATAAATTTCGCTTTGTGGTGGAGAATAGCCGAATGATTTGAAGCGTTCCTTCATGTTCTCCAGCATCTCGTAGCCATAGCCACGGTGCTCTTCCACCATCGTAATCAGATATAATTTGATAAAGGCGCGCTGGGCGATCATAAATGCCATATCACTCTGCTCCTTTCCATAGTTGCCTGTACATTTATCGCAGTGGAACAAATTATTCCACTTGTTCTATTATATGAAACTTTCACTACTTTGAAAAGTTAAGTAAAGGTAACAAAAAGACCTGTTCATCAGCGAACAGGTCTTTGATCCATCTAGGTTGATTTGGGAACTTTCCGGTATGGAATTCCAGTGAGCCATGCACCGTAAGGGATACGCGATAGCAGATAGGTGAGTAGTATGGACAGCCCCAGAGTAATAAGAGCCGTAATAAGGGTCCGCACAGTTACATCCCATCCCGCCATGATCCAATCGTCTACTCCATACGTAATTCTGAGCATCAGGGCATGTGCCAGATAACCACCATAGGAATATCGGCTGATTATGATCCACCATTGACGATGCCTACTGCTCTCCGACCGCGTAATACTAAGCGCCAGCTGATATACCAATAGCACAGATGCCGTCAGAAATATAGCCATTAACGGCTGCAGTAGCGTAAGTCCAATAAATCGTCTGCCGTAAGAGGCATCTGCTGGAAATCCTCCGGTAACCATGCCTGTATAATACAGTACAAATAACCCGCATAGCAGCATTACCGGGAATTTGACCCGTTGCAGCATACCCAGGAAACTATTAATATGTAGACCGGCTAATGCTCCCAAAAAGAAATAATACAGATAGTACACAATATTCCGGTCCGCATACGTAGTAAAGTACGGAGTCAATACCGGGATTTGCCAAGCTTCCGCCAATTCCGATAGCCAAGGCCGTAAAAACAAAATAAGCTCATAACCCGCAAACAGGATCAAGAGCAGTAGCCATAACGCATATTGCCGTTGACTCGTCCACTGTACCGATTTTCGTACAATCGTACGCAGAAAAGGAAACAGCAGATACATAGGTATAATCATGACAATATACCATAGATGGTAGCTGGACTTGCCAGTATACCAGTACCGGGTAACATCCGGCAGCCATTCTATAACCGGTCTGGCATAGGTTCCATTCAGCCCGGCATAAAGTAGTGACCATAATAAATAGGGCACAATAATATCTTTAAACCGTTTGCGGATAAAAGAGCTGTAGGATATCACCCCGTCATAGTTATAAAAAAGCACCAGCCCAGTAATAAAGATAAAGGCCGGTACCGCAAATTTGGCCGCTAATAGCATCAATGTGAGTCTGACACCATCTCCCGCCGTCACTTCAGGCACGACGGAGTAATGAGCGATCGAGTGCTGCAGCACAACGGCGGCAAAAGCCATGCCACGCAGAATCTCAATTTCTCCAAGTCTTTGTTTTTGTATCATACTGCTCTCCCGATCATCATAACGACTGCATGATTATTTACACATCATAATAGTTTCATCATTCCATGCGCCTGCATTTGACATCGCTGGCGGTGCAGGAATTTGAGCGCCCTGTTTAGGTGCCTGCGTAGATGAACCTGGCATACGCAGTTCATTGCGCAATTTTTTAATCCATTGACGGCGCGTCTTTTTCTTGTCTTTGATCGAGCCTGACGTCTGATGATTAAACATTAGCTGAGCTTGCATCAGTATTACCTCCCCATTCATAGTTTTGGAAAGCATAGCACCTTCCACTGCCAGTATAACGTCAATCCTGTAAATCGGATAGGGCATTTATAACCTAATCCGCAAAACTTACTCAAAGATTATAGCGAAACCTGCAGAAATATGACGAAAAGCCCATCCCCGGCAGTATTCTACCGAAGATGAGCCTGTTTAAGCGTCATGTTTGCAGGAGACAGATTATTCATCTGTCCAATTTGCTGTATATTCTGGTGTATTTACTGGTAAGATCTGCATGGGTCATACGGTTGTATTTATACGCCGTATCCGCCATTGGAGTAGGAAGTCAGTTTGTTATCCGAACCCTGACTGTCATTATTGGTATCTTTTGGAGTAACATCGCTGCGAACTTCCGACGCATTCGGATCATCTTCGGTACGTGTTTCTCTTTGGTTCGTTGTTGTGGTTCCCGCTGTTGTAGAACCGATCGTTTGTCCGTCATCACGGGTACGATATCTGGATTCGTTCAGTGAACGATTGTTCCGGAATACACCGTAAGCATGATCATAACGATCATCTTCATCTACGAGTACCAGAATTTTACCTTCATTTACGTAGCCTTCATATTCATTGGCTTCGTCTTCTGGAATACCCATTCCGACCAAACCGCCTACAAGTCCGCCTGCACCTGCACCTACAGCTGCGCCGGTAATCGTCGCTGCAATAGGGCCGGCCGCCAGAATCGGTCCAATTCCCGGAATAGCCAGTGCGCCCAGTCCGGCGAGCAGACCTGCTGTACCGCCGAGAATACCGCCTGTAGTAGCGCCGGCAGCCACACCTTCCGGTGCTTTCGTATCGGTCTCGTCCGTAATGGCACGCATATCTTCTTTATCCTTGGTAATCACCGAAATTTCGTCTGTAGTGAATCCTTGGGCTTTCAGATCTTCTATCGCTTTAGATGCTTCGCGTTCCGTTTCGAATACACCCACAATTTTCTTGTCCATGATTGTTACCTCCCTATGGTTGGCTTTATATCAGCCTTCGTGAAGATGTTGTAACTTTCAAGATTTGGTACATTGTTGTACATGTGGTCCTGCATATACTTACCCGTGCAGGGATTCGTTCAAACGTCAGAACATAATGATAACTGCTTATTGACGCGGTTTGGCCCGATTGGTTGCTTGGGCTTCCAGCGGCTGATCCGGCCAGTAATGCTTCGGATAACGTCCTTTGAGATCTTTTTTTACCTCAAAATATGCCTCTTTCCAAAAGCTCTCCAGATCATTGGTTACCTGAACCGGACGACTTGCTGGCGATAGAAGCTGGATTGTCAGCGGAACGCTTCCCCCGATCAGCGGTGTACTCGCACAGCCGAACATCTCCTGCAGACGTACAGCAATGGAAGGACGCTCCGGATCGGTATAATCGATAGGAATACGGCTTCCACTTGGCACCTGAATATGGGTAGGTACCTGCTGATCCATTCGCTGCTTTTGGTCCCAGGAGAGTCGGTTGGCAAGTAATTCAGCCGGATTGAGCTTTCTTGCTTCAGAAAGACGGCGCATTCCCTGCAAATAAGGCAGCAGCCACTCGTCTGCTTCATTGAGCAGCAGCTGCTCATCAACCGACGGATAATCCGGATCAACCCGGTGCATACAATCCATTCGCTGACGCAGCTGGAGCGCAGCGCGTGACCACTGAAGCGCTCCAAGACCCTTTTCCCGAAGCGCATTCAGCAGCGCTTGCTGTACATCTTCAGCGGAAGGTGATGGATCATTGACTGCCTGCAGCTCGATCGCACCCAGCCTTGTTATTTTGCGGGCAGATACCGATTCGCGTTCAGCATCATAAGTAACTTCCCGAATCATCTGGATCTGGCTAGCATGAATATGACGGATCGTCTGTTCACGGATACCTGTTGCCAATAAAATCCGGCTTTCACTACCGTTATCGTCCAGCTCGGCAGCTACTAGATAAGCAGCAGTAGATAAATATTCTGTTCGGCCACGATAGGTTGGAATATGAGCTCCGCGGCCTATCCGCAGCAGAAATTTGCCGTCTCCTCTTCCTTTGGCGACTCGATCCGGATAGGCGAGGGATATCAATGCACCAAGCCAGTCATCACCGGGTTTGTACTCGGTGCTTTCAGATGTATTATTTCTATTCTCTATCCTGGCGGCTCCCGCCTTGTGCAGTTGATTTTCCTGCTGCAATTGACTCAGCTGTTTATAAAAACGGCCTGCCCATTCTTTGATCCGCTCTACTAGATGACGATCAGCCGTATAACTGCCTTTTCCCTGGAGGGCTTCGATCCGGTGAGCCAAATCAATACCTGCTGCAGTTGGAGACAGAATATCTTTTTCCTGCAGCAGGGCGGCTACATCACAGGCTTTGCGCTCCATATTCCATTCGGCAGCTTTTAGAATCATATGACCAAGACGTGGATGAGTACCCATGTGGGCCATTCGACGTCCGTGATCGGTAATGCGTCCATTCTGTTCGAGAGCTTCCAGCTGCTTAAGCAGCTCTACCGCATGATTATAGGATGCAGCTGGCGGTTGGTCCAGCCAGCTCAACTCTTGTACTGTTGTTCCCCAGGAAGCTACTTCCAGTGCCAGCGGAGCCAGATCACTCTGCAGAATCTCTGGAGTCCGAGAGTCTGCCAGACGCTGATGCTCTTCCTGGCTCCACATTCTGTAACATACTCCCGGTCGTTGCCGTCCAGCCCGGCCCCGGCGCTGGTCAGCAGCATCAATAGATACTTGCAGCGTCTCCATTCGCTCCATACCTGTACGTGCAGAGAATAGACGTGTACGCATTAATCCACTGTCTATCACGATATTGACTCCATCCACTGTAACGCTGGATTCGGCCAGTGATGTAGCCAGCACAACTTTGCGACGATCGGCTGGACCTGCCTTAACTGCCAGATCTTGCTGTTCGGGCTTCAATCCACCATGAAGCATAACAATATCCATCTGACGCAGCAGCGGATCACTGCTCGTCAGTAGCTCATCCTGTACACGCCGAATCTCTCTTACTCCCGGGAGGAAAACAAGTGTATGCCCCTCATGTCGGTGCAAAGCCTTCAGGATCAATGCCGCCAGCTTCTGCTCTATTCGTCCCGAAGAGCGGCGATATAATGTATATACCGACTCACCCTCTTCATAATAAGTCTCAACAGGATAACTTTTGCCAGCACTGGATAATATAGTGGCACCACCGAGTAATCCAGCTACCGGCTCGGGATCCATCGTAGCAGACATAACGAGTACTCTCAGATCTTCACGCAAAAGAGACCTGCTCTCCAGTACAAAAGCAAGTCCAAGATCGGCATGCAAATTCCGCTCATGAAATTCATCCAGAATAATCAGTCCTGCCTGTTCTAGTGATGGATCATGCTGGAGCATCCGTGTCAGTACGCCTTCTGTTACCACTTCAATGATGGTCCGCGGACCTACACGAGTATCCATAGCAACCCGGTAACCTACTGTTTCTCCTACACGCTCTCCTAGCGCTGCAGCCATATAACGGGCAGCAGATATGGCTGCCAGTCTTCTTGGCTCCAGCATAATAATACGCCGACCGTTCAGCCAGGATTCATGCCGCAGTGCCAGCGGCAGCCGTGTAGTCTTGCCAGCACCCGGTTCTGCAGTTAGTACAGCAGTGCCGGAATGCGCCAGCGCCTTTTTCAAATCGGGGATTAATTCATCCACCGGTAATCGTACAGATTCGTTTGACATAGTATTTCCTTTCCGGTCAACAATTTAGACAAATAAAGAGGAGCTGCAACGTTTTATTGCAAAAAGCTGCATACTTACATACCGGTAAGACGTTTACGGATTTTATGTTCATAGCGTCCATAAGAGGGATTGTTTGTCCATCCATTTTGGGCTGTGAGCATATTCAGACGAAGCGTCTTCTCATCCAGCCGTCTGCGAAGTTCCTGACGCTCTCCATCATGCTGACAGGCTGCAATAAGATCGGTTAATGTCAACATTTCCTGACGGAGAGTCAATTCTTCCGGCATAATATTGGCATTTTTCATAATTTTATAGGCAGCCCGTAGTTCTTCGGGTACATGAGACAGATCTTCCAGTTCCAGCGGTTTGCCTTTGCCGGGCAGATCATCGAATTCTCCTTTTTGCATAGCTTCTTCAATCATTTGATCCGCTAGCCAGGATAACATATCTTCCTCTCCTTTCGGCAGTTCCCTATTATCGATTTGAAATTCCTATTTATTTTGAAATGGGATTCATGTCTGGTGTACTTATAATCATCGTCCCAAAATAATGTATCCATCTTGTCTGCATAATCTATCGAAACTATTCACTTTAAATAGGCTGTGTCCACTTATCTACAGCAATATTCCTATTCTCTTAACGTAATAATAGTCTGCTTATTTCACTTTTAATTATACATGATCCTTTCTATTGAAACGAGTTCGCTAATGAACAAGCACTCAATCTAATGATCCATTTTATGCGGCAATAATATCTAGAAAAGAGATCTTCGTATAGAAAAGAGAAGTCATAGTTTGGTTGTTTCTCTCGACTTGAATCCAGCATACAAACAGCTTTCATTCATTAAAACCATTTATTTGATAAAGATTAAGCGATGTTGTATTTAATTAAATGTACAAAAAGAAAAGCTACCGAGAATTGCTCGGCAGCTGCAGCGTTCCTAATAGGACGAACTGTTTTTTGTTTTAAAAAGGAAATCAAATCTGCTTCCTTGTCTATTCAGAAACGCGGAGACTTAGTAGACGAGCTTGTTCCTCCAATGCAGTAAGAGTGTCTTCAAAGGTTCGGATCGGTCGGTAGCCCAGCTGGTCGGCAATTTTCCCAGTCTTGTAGATGGTGAGAATCGGCTTGCCCTCAGGAATGATAGGCTGTTGCTTCAGCGCTTGAAGAATACGTAGTCTAAATTGACTCTCCGGATAGTTACCGTCTACCGCATGGTAGACCTGACCGACGGCTGACGGACGGACTGCAGCCAATATACACATTTCGGCTACGTTTTCGGCATGCACCCATGGTGCCATATCTTCGGGGTGAATCCAGTCTACTTTCTCAGCTTCGGCCAACTGCTTCACCAATTGATCGCCCCAATGGGAATGATGCTCGGAAGAGATCAATCCGGGACGCAGGACAACTACATTCAATCCTTTTTCTTCTGCCTGTCTGACGATTCGTTCGGATTCACATTTGGTAGAGAGATAGACTTCGGAATGACCAAATGACAACTCACTGGATTCTTCCAGTTCAACAGCTTCATCGAAATGACCATAAACAGATACAGTCGAGATATGAACGAAACGTTCGACACCAGCCATAAGAGCGGCATCAACCAGTGTTTGAACCCCTTTGATATTTGCTGCTTCGGCAAGCTGTCGATCATCCCCCAGATAAGCGGCAGCATGAATAACAAATTGCACGTTTTGCATTGCTTGTTCAAGCGTCCCTCGATCATTTAGATCGCCGACGACCGCCTCGATGCCGAGATTCTCACAGATCGAAATCTGTTGCTCATTGCGGATCAGACCTTTAACCTGCGCGCCTTCTGCTAAGCACCTGGTGGCAACCTTGTCACCAAGCGTCCCAGACACCCCTGTGACCAGGACAGTTTTATTATGAAGTTTCATGATACATGCTCCTTATGTATACAGGCGAATCAAAGTTCAAATGTAAGCGCCTGCAAATTCGTTTAATATTCAGGTTAATCAATCCCTTATTTTTTGGCAAGTTCGGCACGTTATGGAATTGAAAGGTCACACACTCCATTGAATCCTGAAGCTGATAAGCCGCTTAAGTTTTTGCTGTGAACACATAAAAAGGCTGCGTTCCTGTAAAAAGGACGCAGCCAAGCTGTTGAGAATGTCTTATTTGCTTGGTAGCTAGTTAACAGAGCAGAGATTCCGCACCATCAATAACAATCTGGGCGCCTGTAATATGACAAGCTTCGCCAGAAGACAAGAACGTAACCAGATCAGCTACATTGTCTGCCGAACCCGATTGACCAGCCAATGGCTGACGACCATTCGGGAACTCGATAGGAATGGCAATTTTTTCAACCGTTTCATTACGTTCAGTACTCTGATCAATATTAGTCGAGATGGCTCCTGGGCAAATTACATTCACACGTACCTTGAATTGAGCCAGTTCGAGTGCTGCCATCTTGGTAAAAGCAACCTGCGCAGCTTTGGAAGAGCTATAGGCCGACATTCCAAAGCTTGCAAAGGTAGTATTACCATTAATGGAACTAGTAATAACAATACTGCCACCATCTTTTTTCAAAAAAGGAAGCGCATACTTTACAGTTAGGAAAGTACCACCCAAATTGGTATTGATCGTACGCTGCCAATCTTCGTAACTAATTTCCTCGATCGGAGCTAAAGCACCGTTGATTCCTGCATTGGCAAAAACAACATGCAATCCACCGAAATGTTCTGCACCTTTCTCAATAGCATGTTTAACTTGTTCTTCATTTGCAATATCTATCTCAAAAGCGAGCACGGCATCGGCGCGGATCGCCTTAATCTCTTCTTCGGTCTCCCGGATTCGTTCTGGTGACAAGTCACAGATAATGACATTAGCTCCCTGTGCAGCAAACTTTAATGCTGTAGCCTTGCCAATACCGGAGCCGCCACCGGTAACCAGTGCCGTCTTGCCCTCAAAACGGTTAGATTGAACTGTGGATTCCATATTATTCACTCCCTCACATGTGTTGTTGGCCACTTGCTAATTAGCTTGCCACAACAATTACCCACATACGACCAATAAGGAATCACCTTAATATATATTTATATACAGATGTAGGAGAGAAATGACAAAACCGGACAGCCTAAAATCCTGTCCGGTCTTATTTAACTTCTGATATGAACGTTCTGACAATCGCGAAGATGAATCATCATGCACGACGAAACTTTTTTGGTAACTGTCTGTTTTAGTCCATCAACTCTGCATCTGGATAAAGCCTTAAACCGATTCGGGCTGTTGTACCCAATCGAGCAGCATCTGACGAAAATGAACCTTGTCTGCCGGTACCGCAATCATCCAGTCTTCTTCATCCTGATTACTGCGTCGTACAATCCAGTTGGTATCATCATCAGCCAGCAGAATAGCGCCTTTGCGTTGCCAGTTCTCTTCATCCCAGTAGGAGAATTGAACTTCTGCATATAACCGATTCTCCGACAATACACCGGCGAACAGTCGGGACCCTTCCAGATCTCCAGTCATTTCACTCAGCTGATTAGTTAATTGGCGATTACGATGAGTCTGCTTGTTCCGTATATAGTCATCAAACCATTGACCGGAAAAAGTCAGTGCCGGCATCTCATTGGCCGGATACGTATTCAGATTCATCTTTTCCATAACAAGGCTGCACGCCTCCGTCAATGTACCCATTGGTCTGAGCGTATAATATCCTGGGAGGTCTTCAGCTTGCCTGATCTCAATGACTCCATCACTGCTAAAATAGGTATGGCTATCATATAGCTGCTTGCCTGACTCCGTTTTGTACTGGTACCGCAGACAGCATCCACGCTTATAAATACCTGTAAATGGGTGCTCACCAGCTGACGTCTGAGTCACCAGAGCTTCAAACTGCTCTGCACTTAAACATCCCTTTTGCAGCAGCGATACCGCTACCTGCTTCCAATTGGTCGTTAACACTCCACTATTCTGTATCGAAAAAGGGTTTTCTTTTCCCAGAATCCGATCAAAACCCAGAATGCCAGCCAGAAAAAACATCTCTTTGTCTGTCAGTGTCAACGTTCTCTCATTAAATGAGTTAAAGGCGAACATATGGCAGGTCTTCTCCCTTCAATATTGACATGTAAGCTTTTATATCTATATAAAAGGGTAATCATGTTTATATAATAGCATTTAAAGGTTCTTTGTGCCCATTTAAATGTAGCACTATAGACTTAATTTTGTCAATTATAGTTTAAATAATAATCTCATTTTTCTATACCTTATCACTGTATTATGAACAAATGATTACTAACTTGCACTGAATCGTACAATTAATTGATAAATATGTGTCCTGGAAGGTTATTTCCATGGATGTTTTAGGTGAATATCAGGTTCCTTTAAGTTTTCTTTAAGGAAAGGCGATTACAATAAACTCAAGTTAACGGAATACTATATCTATTTTCCCGAATGATAGACTTATGATCACTTGCCGTTAACTAGGAATGACTTATAAATAGATGAGGTGATTAATAGTGAAAACGACAATTCTGTTAGAAAGCAAAATCGTTCCGGTTTACTTTAACGCCGATAATACACAGCCAGTTTCCAAACTTCTCAGACTATTACGCAGAACCATTGAAAATAAAGTGATTAACGGCAAAAAGATGATTAAAAACTGTCTGGATACTGTGATTAGTATTGAAGTTATCGGATCGGAAGCGATTTTGCATACTTACCGTGAAAGTGATACTTTAGCATTATCACTTTACTAAAACCAATTACAGACATAATGAAGATGATCACTAATCAGACGATCATGAACAGAAGCTTGGACGGGCCTGGGAACCGGAAATCGATTTTCCGAACGGCCCTTTCTGTTTTTAACAGGATAAATACATAGACCGGATTTCTGCTGATCCTTACCTATCCAGCAGGAATCCGGTCTTTTCACGTCTAATGTTATAAATACGAAGATATAAGTAATGTTACTGTATTGTATAACAATAAATTGATAACAAATTAACTTTAAGTAATTTAGTAGCATTTCATAATAAAGATGTATAAAGTTATTATATTACCAAAAGGTTAGTCTGTATCAAATATATATTATGTGCTATAATAGGTTAAATAAAAGAGGTGATATAGATGGATACATCAATGCTTTGTCCCCGATTTGAAAAAGGGATGCAGATTTTAAGTAAACGTTGGAATGGTCTTATTATTTATCAGTTGCTGAATGGTCCTCAACGCTTTTGCTCAATTCAATCATCACTTCCTGTAAGCGGTCGTCTTTTATCCGAACGTCTCAAAGATCTGGAGCATGAAGGAATGGTTGTTCGTCATGTCTATCCGGAGACTCCTGTACGTATCGAATATGAACTGACCCAAAAAGGATTGGCATTGGAAACTGTCATCCGTGGTATTCAGGATTGGTCTCAAGCCTGGGTACAACCCGGGGAGCAGCAGGCAGAATGCGAATATACTCAAGCTGCCAAGTAAACAACCCATAGTATAACAAAAACATCCGGTCTTCCTCATTCAGAGGAGCCGGATGTTTTTTGGTATAGAATACGGTGGGCTATAGGATCTCATGCATTTATACACCAGTCATGTATCGCTAGATTAAACATATATAGTGAGTATGATATTTAAATGATAATGATTGCAGCAGTATATGATCACTAGCTGACATATTGTCTGTTTTTACCGGCTTCCATCTTTTCCGCTCTGCGAATGCGAATGATGAACAGACGCAGCAGGTTCGTACGCGTATGTTCGTCGGCATTCCGGCCCAGTTTCTCCAATATAAAACGATCTATTGACATGCCTGCTCACTCCCTTTCAAGTCGCCGGAAAGGTATAGCCTGATATCGTCGTTGTAAATGTTCCGGTATCCATTAATAACCTTTTCACGCGACCTCTAAACTGCAATTTACACTATTTGGATGTATTTATTTGGTGAAACTTTTGTAACTATTTGTCATTTTCCTTTTATTTAGTGAAGCTGTTGATTAGAACCTATTTTGCTGGCAGAGGGTATAATAACAGCTCTTAAAGTTATTTTCTATTTACCCATAAAAGACCTATCCCTTCTATAGTGAAAGGATAGGTCTTTTAGTTGATTCTTGTAGTCAAACTAGATTAAAGCAAGCAATAGCTGCAATCTTTACAGACTGCTGTACAGCAGTTCTATATCTGCTTAGAAGAAATCACGGTATTGATGCTGAATGCTGATCCAGCGGGTACGGGTAAATTTCTCAATCGCCCATTCACCACCAAAACGACCTACTCCTGAAGCCTTCTCACCGCCGAACATAACATGGGCTTCATCGTTAACAGACTGGTCATTAACATGAATCATGCCTGTCTCCATCTGCTGGGCAACCTGATAGCCGCGTTCCAGATTGGTAGTAAATACTGAACCACTTAGTCCATATTCACTGCTGTTCATAATGCGCAGAGCATCTTCTTCTCCTTTGGCACGAATCAGCAGCGCTACAGGACCAAACAGTTCTTTCTGAGCTGCAGGATTGTCGCCTGTCACTTCACTCAGTACAGTAGGTTCAAGCACACTACCGTTCGCTTTGCCGCCATACAGCAGCTTGGCTCCGGCTTTTTGAGCTTCTTCTACGACACCTAGCAGACGCTCTGCTTCTTTTTCATGAATTAGCGGGCCTACAATAGTCTTCGGATCGGAAGGGTCACCAAATGGCAGAGTTTTGACTTTGGCAACAAATTTGTCTGTAAACGTATCATAGATGGAATCATCAACGATAATGCGATTCAGTGCCATGCAGATCTGTCCCTGGTGGAAAAACTTGCCGAATACAGCTGCTTCTACGGCACGATCAATATCCGCATCATCCAGTACGATCATCGCATTATCTCCGCCAAGCTCCAGTGCTACTTCTTTCAGGTTCTCGCCAGCCAGCTTGCCGATCCCTTTACCCACCTCTGTAGAACCGGTAAAGGAAATGATTTTGGGAATAGGATGCGCGACAAAAGCATCGCCGATCTCACTACCGCTGCCGCTTACGACGCTGAGCACACCTTTGGGAAGTCCTGCCTGGTCGAAAATATCAGCGATCAGTAATCCTGCTGTAATTGGCGTATCGGAAGCCGGTTTGATTACTACACCATTACCAAGTGCCAGCGCAGGAGCTACTGTACGCATACACAGATGCAGCGGGAAGTTCCATGGACCGATCATGCCGACTACGCCTTTGGCTTCGCGAACTACACGGTTCTCTTTGCCCGGAATATCAGAGCCCATAATATCGCCTTTCATCCGGTATGGGAAAGAAGCGGATTCTTCCATAATACGTCGCGCCGCTGTCCATTCACGTTCAGCTTTGATCCGTGTGCTACCTGCCTCGGCGATCAAAAGTTCTATGATTTCTTCTTTGCGTTCATCCATTTGTGCCAGCGCTTTGTAGATCACCTGTGCGCGGACGCCAAGTGGTGCTTTGGCCCACTCTTTACCTGCTTTGTAGGCTGTCTGATAAGCACGATCCAGATCTTCCTGACTGGAAGCTTTCATTTCGACGAGCAGCTCACTATTATATGGATTTATATTTTTGATTGTTTTATCCGAAGTACCTTCGGTCCATTCACCTGCGATAAATTGTTTGTTCCATTTAGCAAATTTGGATTGTACGAGTGTCATAGGTAGTTCCTCCTTGTAGTAAGCGTACGATTAGATCATTATTCATACCGTAAAGATAACAATAAGTTAGTACATTACCGTTTAATGGTGCCTCTGTATTGTTACCCGCATGTTACTAATGGCAAACATGAATTTTATATTCAATATTTATCATATAGAAATTCCGCTATATACGGATAAAGAAGCAACAAGCTATCTATATATGAAATCGGACAAAAATAGGGTCAGAAGCTGTTTCAATTATAAAAATTGTGGTTTCGGTTTATCTATTTATGATTTTAGCCATATTTACTCCTGATTCAGACTGTTCAGAACGATTAATCAGACAAAAATAGGGCAGAACGACAGGAGCTACAAAAAGACACCCTATTTTGGTCTCTTTTACCCTAGAAATGTCTTTGTTCACCCTGATTTTGTCCTGATTCGCCCTATTTTTGTCTGATTAGCAACCCTTTTTCTGTCCATACTTTACCCTTTAAATGTCCATATTTGACCCTAAAAATGTCGCAGTATACCCTATTATTGTCCGTTAAAGCGTCTGTTATCCCTTATAACACAAGGAATATAGCCAGCCGAAAACAAGCAAAAGATTTAAAATCTATTAAAACTATGTTTATAAAACAAGAGAAAACATCACAAAGGGCTGTGGCGAAGCTCTTCCCTGTTTTTATCCTTCGGCTTGCTTTATAATGAGCCTATGATTCAGATACGGAGGCTTATATGCGGAAAAACAGTCTGGTTACCAAATCGAATAATTTAATTGAGACCCCTCTTAATCTGGGTGTTGTGGAGCTGCGTATTATTTTTGTACTTATCAGTACCATCTCTCCAAATGATGAAGAATTCAAACCTTATCGCTTCAAAATTAGCGACTTCGCCAAATTGATTGGTGTGAAAAATAAAAATGTATATCAGCAGATCAAAGATTATACATACAGCCTGATGTCCCAGCCTTTTTATGTACATGATAATCTGCAGGTTACCTGGCTCGCTTCGGCAGAATATTTTCCCGGAGAAGGCATGATTGAGGTAGAATTCTCTCCCAAGCTCAAGCCTTATCTTCTGCAGCTCAAAGAGAAATTTACCACCTACCGGCTGCAGGATATTATCAAGCTGAAAAGTGCCTACGCGATGCGGATCTATGAACTGCTCAAACAGTATGAGCGTATCGGTACGCGGACATTTACTATTCAGCGGCTCAAGGAACTGCTGGGTGTGGAAGACCAGTATCCGGTCTATTCGGATTTTAAAAAGCGGGTGATTGTCAAAGCGCAGGAAGAAATCAACAAGCACACGGATATCAAAATCGACTATACCGAGATCAAATCCGGACGCAAGGTAAGCGAAGTTAAATTCACTATCACTTCCAAAACACCCGACAAAAAAACGACTCTGCTTCCAAACAGGGAAACAGCAGCAATTGCCCAGCCGAATACATCCCAGCAGCTGAGCAGTTTGTTAAAGTATGAGTTTGGGCTCAAACAACCGGCGATACAACCTATTCTGGCTGAATATAGCAGAGACTATATTATGGAGAATCTAGACAAAGTACGACAGGATGTACTCCGTGGCAAGGTCAAAGATATTCCTGCCTACACGATGGCTGCCCTGAAGCATGATTACCGCACGCCCAAGACCGGTCTGCAGGCAGAACAGGAACGATTGCAAGAGGAGAAATCTGCACAAAAGCAAAAAGCAATGGAAGCGGAGAACTATTACAAAGCACTTTCTGTCAAAGTAAGCGACTATATCCAGCAGTTGTCAGCAGAGGAGCTGCAAGCTGAGCTGTCTGGGCTCAAGGCAAGTGTGAAGGATAAAGATATCGATATTATTGATGAAGATGCAACTGATCCGCACCGGATGACCGGAGCCTATTTTCAGCAGTTTATTCAGAAAAAGTTTTTTGCGGATTATACGATTGAGGTCTACCGCGGAGAGCAGGTACAACAAACAGCAAACGCAAATAATTAAAAGCTATTGCCGAACCCATGCGCGATTTTCAAGTCAATAACAATTTGCAATACAAACAGCGTATTCTTTTCTCTCTATCAAGAAAAGAATACGCTGTTTTAGTATGGATTAAATGATTTATCTGTTACGTGGAGTGCCTTTAGAATTTAATGTCGGCTAATTTATAGAGCATTTTCGTCATTATTTAGTTAGCCAATGAAAATTAAGTTTTATTGAAATCGGACAAAAATAGGGTGTTTGAATAGCAGATTGTTTAACAATGCATCTTTTCAAACCAATACACCCTATTTTTGTCCGTTTTAGGGTTCTTTTAATTGCATCCTCGATAGCCACTACTTTTTTGCTTATAATCAACCCTAAAAATGTCGCATTTAATAGTTTACTCCATTGTCGCTGTATCGTTCCATTATTGAACCAAACTGCAATGCCCCGATATAACTTTCAATTCATTATTGCCCACTTCGTCTTTCTTGGATAAGGCCTGTCCAAAATGATTGACAAATACCAGCTGTTTGTCGATAAGCTGATCAAGACTATCAATATTGCCTTCGATCATTGCTTTACGTAATCTTTCTTCATATGAAGTTACGAGTTCCTCATTCACAACCCCAACACCATTCCCTGTTCTATGCGCAGCAGAGTTTCACTTCATTCCTTATTCCTTGATTCACATCGTTTGGTGATATGGATTTTTTATTTATCGATCTTCATTTCTACGGCAGCAATCTCCAGCAGCGGCTGTTCACTCCAGCTATTCAGAAAAGAATAGACCGACAGGCTATCCAGCGTCTCCTGATCGAGTTCGCCGGTCTCTATATCGGCCAGCAGCGATTCACGAATATGCGGCTTTACAAGGTGAATCGGCTGCGTGATCATACCACCAATCTCCTGACCGGCAGCACGCTTCTCCCAAACAGCTGCTGTTTGTTCAAATGTAAATACGGCAGCAGCTCCATTCTCTGTTCTGAAATAGACTTTAGCCTGATCAGGCAGCAATGTAATCGATTCGATTATCCCATCGACCAGTGGTATATCCGCTGCAAACAGCTCCAGATTTAGATTTGATTTTCTCATTGTACTTGTTCTCCTTTATTCTCAAGACGATATGATTTTCAGCTACCGCTGGTAGATGCGCAGTTAATCGGCAGCTGGATATCTATTCTCACTATTTACCGATCGCCTCTCTCCTCAGCAGCAATCCGGCTGATCAGAACCAGCAGCCATTCGGACAGTTGGCGGAACCGGAATCCGGCACGGTAAGCTTTGGACGTGTCCATGATCCAGGAAGAAGGTACGCCAAATGGAGATTGTTCGCTCTCTTCGGTCTTGCTGCGTACGATAGCTTTGCAGCCGGTCTCCTGCTCGATCAAAGTGATAAGCTCCAATAGGGTGATTTCTCCATCCGAACGGGCATTTACCGGTCCTGTCAGTTCAGAAGACATTCCCAGCCAGTACAGAAAATCTGCCGCTTCCTGCTCGTGGATAAAGTTCATACGGGCTGACAGATTGGATATACCGATCACTTCGCCACGCTGTACTCGTCCAACATGAAAATGAAGGCGTTTGGTATAGTCATTGGGACCCAGCACAATCGGGAATCGTACAGCAGCTACCGGAAAATCAGCCTGCTGGAAAAATACAGCTTCTACCTGGCGCTTGCCTTCTGCATAATCCGGCTTGGCTTCCGGATTCGAATCAATTGGATGATGGAATGTATCCACCTGCCCTTCCAGCAGTACTTGTTCTCCAAACTCATAGACAGACAGCGACGACGTTACGATATAACGTCCTGCCCGGCCGCTGAATACAGAGCAGGCTTCCATTGCTTCGCGCGCATTATAACAGATATTATCGTATACCACATCGAATGTGCGGTTGCCTACAGCATGCTGCAATGCCTGAACATCGGTCCGGTCAGCCGTCAGCCGCTGTACTCGATCTCCAAAGGAATCTTCGGTTTGCCCACGTGTGAGCAGGGTTACTTGTACTCCTTTGTCCAGCAACAATTCCACAAGATCTCTACCGAAAAATCGGGTACCTCCAATAACAAGTACATTCTTCATTATGCTCGACCTCCTGTAATGATTAATGACGCTACTCAAAAGCACCTGCAATATGCAGCTTTAATTCTGAATAATCAGGATTATCCTTATTCATATTCCACTTATCAGGACTGCCCATACAGGGATTTGTAAAATTCCAGACGTGCAGTATCCAGTGGGAAAAATCCTTCGGAAACTTCATATAATCGTACCGGCCAGAAATGCTCTTCATTCTCCATAGCCTGCCGATCCAGCGTATAATACATCTTTTCAAGCATCTCCAGCATATCGTCGCTGTTTTCCGCATTCGGAAATTTAATTTTTCTCAGAACCATATCAATAAACGAACGATGAAAATGCACAAAATGTTCGATTTGCGAGTTACAAAAAGTCTTCTTGTACTGATTATCTTCGGGATGCAGGTAACCTATATACATAAGCTGCAAATTCATAAAAAAATATCCGCTCATATCATGACCAAAAATAATGAGATGCTCTTTTTCCAGTGACAGATCATATAGTTCCTCGTAAAACACTGTACCATTATTGTGATAAGGAACTAGCTGACGGGACTGATGAACGATATCGCTCAGCACTTTATTATTTTCTATTTCGATATGAGACAGGGGAGAAAGTTGGTCCGCGATTGCCTGTATCATGGGATTCATCTTTTGTATCCTCCCTTAATTGTTATATTTATACCCATAGATAACAATCATGATATGAGCTATACTCTCTACATTTTTCATTTACTTTTACGATGTTCTCTTAATGCTATGATTGCGCTGAAGGAAGCTCCAGTTGCTTATGTGCTTTCCAGGTCAGAGAAAGCATCAGAAGATAAACGATAAGATTAAGAATGACATAGATTATAGCAAGTATGGCAGAAACGGTCGCCCAGATATTGGCTTGTTCGGCATCGGCGAACAGACTGCATACGAATGAAAGCACCAGTGTTACTTCACAGTACAAGTACATTCTCCAGCGGCGATAAGCAGATTGCTTCAAATTAGGCTGCAGTTGCTGCTGCGCAATCTGCTGGATACCGAGACACAGGTAATATGCCATATACAACTGAGCTGCAGCAACAGGCACCGTCAGCAGACTTCCCCAGAATGCCGTTGCCGGTGTCACTGGAAGCACCATCTGGATCAAAGATAGTAGAATCAGCGCGACAGCTCCCCATTTTCCTCTGCCCATCAACGGCTGGAACGGTTGAATGCGCACGAATCCGATAATGATGATGATATAACCAATAATCAGCGGTACAGAATCGACCCATCCACTAACCAGGCTAGCACTGCTCAGGCCTTCCGTTACTATACGCAGCAACCACTGAACCAGAAATCCCCAGAAAAAATACAAAAAACTCATAACAATCCCCTTTCACTTCTATAGGTCTATGCATGTGCAGCGGTCTCAAGGCTGTGAACAGGTTGAACGGCTCTCCTTTACTCTTCATTTCAGCCCAGGCATCTTTTTTATTACAGAATGCACACTGCACAGCAGCAAGGAGCAGCAGAAAATAATAATATATCCTATTGAATACTATGTACTAAACCACCTGCTGCACCTCTTTTATCTTATCATTGAACCCTTCGTTTTCCAAAGTAATACACTTTCTCGATCTGTCCGGTATAGCTCCATGCCATTATATGGTATAGCCAAAACGTATAACCACGCTGCTCTATAATGCTGTAATATGAAAAACAACTTAAGCGATAGCATCGCAATCCATATCTGGGAGGAAATGAATATGCCAAGAGTACTTAGTAGCAACCTCGGTTACCCGCGCCTCGGTGAACAACGTGAATGGAAGAAGACACTGGAAAGTTACTGGAGTGGCAAGAGCGACAAAGCGACATTCCTTGACACGATGAAAAGTCTGCGTCTGGATCATCTGCGCAAGCAGCAGCAAGCGGGTGTAGATCTGATTCCGGTCGGCGATTTCTCGTATTATGATCATGTGCTCGATACAGCTGTCACGTTCGGCCTGGTACCTTCCCGCTTTGGCTATACCGGCGGCGAAGTGTCGCTGGAACAGTACTTTGGTATCGCTCGTGGTACCAAAGATGCTGCAGCTGGTGAAATGACCAAATGGTTCAATACCAATTATCATTACATCGTACCCGAACTGAATGATCTGACTCCTCAACTGACCGAGAACCGTGTACTGAAGCTATATCTGGAAGCCAAGCAGGAACTTGGATTGGAAGGCAAGCCGGTTCTACTCGGACCTTATACATTCCTCAAATTATCCAAAGGTTATGACAGCAGCGAATTCGCCGGCTGGCTGAACAAGCTGGTACCGCTGTACGCCCAGGTACTCAGTGAACTGAATCAAGCTGGAGCCAATTGGATACAGATCGATGAGCCTTCACTGGCATTGGACGTATCCGCTGATGAATGGACACTTGTGCAAGAAGCCTATACACAGCTCAATAAAGCTTCCGGCAGCAGTAATCTGCTTCTGCAAACCTATTTTGAAGGCGTCGATGGATTCGGCAAGCTGATCGATCTGCCTGTGCAGGGTATTGGTCTGGACTTTGTCTACGGTCTGGAGCAGAATCTGAATGCTCTTGATGACTGGGGCTTCCCGGAAGACAAAGTGATTGGTGTCGGCCTGATCGATGGACGCAATGTATGGCGCTCCAATCTGGAAGAAAAACTTGGACTGATCAATGTGATCGCCCAGACCGTTTCTCGTGACCGTATTCTGCTTCAGCCTTCTTGCAGTCTGCAATTTGTGCCGGTCACTTCCCGTCATGAGACGGCACTGGAGCCTGTCCTGCAAAGTGCGCTTGCTTTTGCAGATGAGAAGCTGGCTGAGCTGGCACTGCTGACCCGTGCAGCGAATATCGGCGGCGCTGCGGTGCAAAGCGAACTGGATCAGAGCCGCAAAGCAGTATCCCAGCTGGCAGGCTCGGACTGGCGTTCCCCGCAGCACCCGGATCAGGCAGCCAATGAAAATGATACGCGTAATGTTCCTTTTGAAGAGCGTCGCAGCCTTCATGATGAGAAATGGAAACTGCCTGTTCTTCCAACTACAACAATCGGCAGCTTCCCACAAACCGTTGAGGTTCGTCGTGCCCGCCGCCTCTGGCGCACCGGGGAATGGACGCCAGAGCAATACGAGCAATTTATCCAGCAGGAGATCCGTGAGTGGATTCAGATTCAGGAAGAACTGGGACTGGATGTACTGGTGCATGGTGAATTCGAACGTACGGATATGGTGGAATTCTTCGGTGAACAGCTGGATGGATTTGCTTTTACCAAAAATGGATGGGTACAGTCCTATGGATCACGCTGCGTCAAACCACCGATTATCTATGGCAATGTGAACTTCGTCGAGCCAATGACGGTCAAAGAAACCAAATATGCGCAGTCTCTCACTTCCAAGCCAGTCAAAGGCATGCTGACAGGTCCGGTTACAATCCTCAACTGGTCATTTGTTCGTGATGATATCCCTCGCAGTCAGGTATCGTACCAGATTGCCCGTGCCATTTCCGACGAAATTCTGGCACTGGAAGCGGCTGGTATCGAGATGATTCAGGTCGATGAGCCGGCACTGCGTGAAGGTCTGCCACTCAAACGCTCCAAATGGCAGGAATATCTGGATTGGGCAGTGGGTTCGTTCCGCCTCTCTACTGCTGCGGTCAAGGAAACAACGCAAATCCATACGCATATGTGCTATTCAGAATTCCATGATATTATCGACGCGATCAAAGCGATGGATGCCGATGTTATCTCAATCGAGACTTCACGCAGTCATGGCGAACTGATCTCTTCCTTTGAAGTGCATGGTTATGACAAAGGAATCGGTCTTGGCGTATACGATATCCACAGCCCGCGCGTACCAGGCAAAGAAGAAATGGTACAGCTGATCGAACGTGCCCTGCGCGTCCTGGATCCGAAGCTGTTCTGGATTAATCCGGACTGCGGTCTGAAAACACGTGCTCATCCGGAGACAGTCGCCGCACTGAAACTGATGGTAGAAGCCGCTCAGGATATCCGTCGCCAGCTTGGCCAGGAAACCAAGGTAGGCGTGTAATCCAGATATATCGGTTAGTCCCGGATCTTATAAAGTATAGTTAAATAATTACAGGTTATATCTGCTGCACTTGGATTTAGTAGAGTTAGCGTTAATGAGGTTATGCTTTATGTAATTAAATAATTATGTATTCGCATAGCATCAGCCTTGATTACTATAACCCTTAATAAAAAAGCACGCTGCGCAGTCATCTAGTTGATGTCTGCAGCAGCGTGCTTTTTATTTGGTATTTATAAATAAACATAGAATCAACGATAAGCAGATAGACCATCAGTATAGATGAACAGGTATTTTAATATACTGAGTTATTCTATCCACACAGGTACATATAATCAGCGGCAGCTATGTGATACATACTTTCCCGCTGATAATCAATATTCGTCCCGAATCACATAAGCATAATCAGGTTGTTCCTCTGTAAATCCGGCGAGCTGACGGGATTGGTACTGGATCAGTGTCTGACTACCCATCATAATAATATTGCGTACATCACTGTTCTTCTCGACCGGCAGCTGGAAACAGCGCACATGAGGAAATACTTCGCATATCGTCGTATAGATAGCATGAATACGTGTATCATGGGTTCCCCTGCCGATCAGATTCATGATCAGTGCTCCCTGTTCATGCAGCTTATGCTGCACCAATGTGAAAAACTCCAGCGACACCAGCTGATTCGGTGTCCCCGATTCATCGAATGCATCGACAATCACACTATCATACTGATGATCTGGCTGCCTTTCCAGCAGTTCCCTGCCATCCCCAATCCAGAGTGGATCACGTGCACAACCAAAATACTCTATACTCAGTTCTGCTACCGTACGGTTCAGCTCTGCCACCTGAATATGGCGATCGGCAAAATAACGACTCAGTGTACCAATCCCCTGGCCAATCATAAAGATATGCTGCAGATCGCCCAGATGATGTTCGAGCAAATGAATAATAGCTCGTGGATATTCAAAAACAATTCGCTCTGGATTATTCAGATCAAGGGCTCCCTGTACATCGGCATTAGCGAACTGCAGGACACGGAAATGCCCTTTTTCCCCGTAAAGTCGATCTGTCTCGTAGACGGTTATATCCGCATGAGGTGTTACCTGATGAAAAAGCACCTGCACAATCATATTCTCCTTCGGTATCGAGCAGCCTGGTTTATATAACTACTCTGTCATGTAATACTCTATTTTTGCGTCAAGATGATCTTTTCTGTTCTATAAAGGCAGCTGTACTACTTTATAGCTGTACTCGCGCTGTATCGATCAGTCAGCTGAATGCGGCATCTGCTCGGTAGTACATTCTTCATCTGCCTATTGCTTTAGCCACTAAAATAGTTACATTTTTTCATGTTTACGAGTGTATTCCCTTTTCTTAATCGGTGTATGGGGTATGTAATGAACAGTAACTATTTTACTTCCTTCCGGGCCATCAAGTGTCCTCCTGATCACGCAGTATATCTACTCTACATCCACTTATATCCTTAGCTGCAGAGAAGACCAGCGGCTCATCCATTCACCAACCTGATAACCGGCTGTTCGAGCCGCCATCTCCCTATGATGAAAGGAGTACGCCATGTCCAAATTCATCCCTACTCTGCTTAGCCTCTCTCTGCTCACCACGATGCTGCTCGGCTGTACAGACACCGGCCCATCGTCCAAAGCCAGCTCTGCCCAGGCATCTCATACCGATCAATCCGCTCCTTCTGCCGATACTACCCTGGGACTGGATAATATCCAGATGCAGGATGCCATGAAAGCAGCCGCCAACTATCTGAAAACCCAGTACACGGTTGATAATATCTACGATAAGAAGGACGAAACCAAGCAGCTAAAACGGGTTCAGCAAAAGCTTAAACCGCTGCTGACTTCCGAATACTACGAATGGATTCGCACCGAGCAATCTGTTGGCTTTCCTTTGCAAATCGCGATTCAGGAAAAAACCTCTATCACTCCAAAAGAAATTACTATCCGTTCACGTACCGTTTCCAATACAGATCAGATTATCCGCCTGTCTTACCGGCTCGATTTCCATCTCAACAAGCAAAATGAGTCCATCCCTCTGGGCGGCAAGCTGATCATGCAAAATGAAAATGGAAGCTGGAAGATCGCCAGTGACTACAATAATGCAGACAGTCTGCGGGAATGGCATGCTATTCCCTATGATCACTAATTACATCATTAACAGAATAAAGCCTCAACATCATTATATTTGGCTGACCTGCATGCAAAGTTCATCGGAAATGGGATTTGGCTGACCGTTTCTACTATTGTGCAGTCAGAATTTGTGGGCCTTCTGCTGTAATGGCAATTGTATGTTCATACTGCGCGGCAAGTTTGCGATCGAGCGTCCGTGCTGTCCAGCCATCCGGATCGATTGTCATATGATAGGTACCTTCGGTGATCATGGGCTCGATCGTAAATACCATACCTTCTTTGAGACGTACACCTTTGCCGGGTTTGCCAACATGCATATACGTAGGCTCCTCATGCAGATTCTGACCAATACCATGAGCGAGAAGATCGCGTACTACGCCAAAACCGTTCGATTCGGCATGCTGCTGAACCGTACTGGTTATATCACCCAGTCGATTACCAGACTTTGCCTGTTCGATTCCCAGATCAAGGCACTCTTTGGTGACACGCATCAGTTTCTCGGCAGTGGGCGATATGGGTCCAACTGCATAGCTCCAGGCTGAATCACCCAGCCAGCCGCCCAGTTCTGCTACGGTATCGATCGTCACGATGTCTCCTTCTTGAAGAGGCTTGTTGTCAGGGAATCCATGTGCGATGACATCATTTATAGAAGCACAGGTAGCATACTGGTACCCTTTGTAGCCTTTTTGGTAAGGTTTGGCACCGTGTTTTAGCATGATTTCTTCAAAAATGCGTTCAATCTCATTCGTAGTAATACCCGGTTGGATCATCGGTGCGATAGTGCGATGACATTCAGCTACCACCTGGCAGGCTTTGCGGATCGCTTCGATTTCGTGTTTGCTTTTTAAGATAATCATGTTCGTATCAGAACTCCTTTATAATAGCTTGCATAGCCAATTGGGCGATTCGATCCGTATCGGGACTGGAATTATCCGTGTAATAGTGCAGACCACAGCAGCCGACCAATACAGCCAGCATATAGCGAAGGCTATCATCGCTGCACTGTGTAATTGATTGAAGGGGGATATATAATTGCTCCATGAATCGCTGCCGGGCTGAATAACACTCTTGCTCTGTCAGCCCTGCATAATATTCCGATGCCATTTTGTAGACGAGATAGGCGCGAGCGTCCGACTGCCAGAGCTGAAGCAGTGATTTGCAGTATGATAACAGCTGCGCCTGATCCGCATAATCACCTGTGGTATGGATCCACTCTGTCAGCACATGTTCGCATCGCTCAAATCCGCTATCCAGCACATCCTCTATCAGCAAATGACGATTGGGATAATAATGATAGACTGTGCCGTAACCGAGCTCTGCCTCACGAGCTACATCGCGAATATCGAAGCTGCCACCGGTCCGAAAATAGGAACGTGCAGCAACATCCAGAATCTGCTCTCTGCGCTGCATACGTATATTCTCATTTTGTTCTTTGGTACGAGGACACATGAATGCAGACACCTCCTTTTATAGACATACAAATTTGTCGATATAAAAAGAATAGCCGATCGGCTGCTGAGATGCAAAAGAAATCTATAGGTACGTATAAGACTATAGATGAGACAGGTTCTTTTTGAATAGATTCTTGCCTTTGATCTGTCCTACAGCACTGATACAATATATGGAAAGGATGCTGAGAATAGTACAGATAGAATGGAACCATAAAGTCATATGTCCAGATGGCTCTATTCTCCCCTGCTATTTGGGTAATCCTGTGGATCGTAGCTTCATAATCAAATATAGAAAGGAGCATTCTTATGCGTCAGGTTCAGGTAAAAGCGTGGACACCGGAGTGGAGCACAAGATATGAAGCAGAATCCGCTATCTTACAGGCGATTTTTACAGACCAGCTACTTGCTATGCACCATATCGGCAGTACTTCGGTACTTGCAATAGGTTACGCCAAACCCATTATCGATATTCTGCTGCTGGTCCGGCAGATTGATGATGTTCCACTCTATTATGAACCATTGATTCGTGCTGGTTATAAACCACGCGGGGAAAATGGAATTGCCGGAAGAGAATACTTTACCAAGGGAGACGATCAGCGCACGCATCATCTACACATCTATGAACCCGCTCATCCACAGACTATCCAGCATCTGCTGTTCCGGGATTATCTGATTCATCATCCGCAGCAAGCACTGCAATATGGAGAACTCAAGCGGCGGCTGGCAGATCAGTTTCCCCATGATCCGGCCGCTTACCAGCAAGCCAAAGCAGATCATTGCCAGAATATACTAAGCGATGCCCAGCAATGGCATAATATGAACCGGGGAGGATAAGCCCATGGATACCATCTATCAGGCAGATCAAATTTCGAACGATATTATGGATGCTTGTGTACAACGGCTGGGATGGCACATTCAGTCGATCTCCCCTATACATCGCGGCTGGCTGAATCTGAAATGGAAAATACATACCGATACGGGAACCTATCTGATCAAGCAGTATAATCGTGAACGCTTCAGGGACTATGATCCTGCTGTGCTGAACCGGGCTTTTGCCCAGCAGATTCGTCTGTATCATGATGGTATTCCTGCACCAAAATTGATTACTGATGATCATACCATCTGGCATACTTCCCATCTGGGAGAACGGTTTCTTGTTATGGAATATTGTGAAGGTGACATAGTATCACCTGGTACGGTGAATGGAGATCAGCTATATGATCTGGGTCGACTGACCGGACAGATGCATCTTCGGTTGAATGATGGCTCTTTGCCTGTATCAGCCTCTCCTCTATTCCAGCCGCCTACACGTGAACAGCGCTTGCAGCATTGGGACCGACTATATGCTCAATTGCAAGCAGAAGAACAGCAAGCCTGTTTACCACTCGTCGAGCAGCAGCGCCAGGCCACTGTGTTAATGAATACGGATATTCTGCATCATCTTCGTCCAGGGTGGGCTCATCGTGATCTGTGGACAGACAACCTTCTGTTCTATCCGGATAAAGTCGCTGCGATACTGGACTATGATCGGCTGAATTATGATTATCCGCAGCTGGATATTGCGCGGGCTATTCTGTCCTGTATCTGGAATGGGGAGCTGGATTACAGTCGGGCTTCTGTCTTTATGCAAGGTTACCGTGAAATTCATCCTCTGTATAAGGAAAAGCTGGGTGTATCCTTGCAGGCGCTCTGGTATATGGAGAGTGTCTGGTGGATTCGATCAGGGATGGATGTGGAAATCGGTCCCCCGCAGCGATTCGCCCTGGAGATGAACTGGCTGGCCGAGCATTATGGAGAATTGGAAGAGATCACAGGCTCTCTTTGAATAAGGATCATATTAATCAAAAAAGCAAATCAGCACAGCATATACTGTGTACTGATTTGCTTTTTTAGTTGCGGCTTTGTCTGCCAACTTCAATTGTATGAAAATGGAAGTTGGCAGACGCTGATATTTTGAAGATCCTTTTAGATAGAATATCAGGTATTGCTTGGCTCCTGTTTTTCAAATTAACGGATCTGTTCGAGCAGTTGATAAGCCTCTTCACGACTGCTTACCTGCAGCAGCTGATTGCGATACTGCTCATCCATTAGCTTTCGGGACAGCATTTGCAGTACTTTGAGATGGGCATTGCCCTGACTGTTGCGTGGAACGGCAATCATGAAAATCAGTCGTGCAGCCGTACCATCCATGCTATGCCAGTCTACACCATCGCGCTTCAGGCCGAATACGACTGCCGGACGCTGAACGGCCTGCGACTTGCCATGCGGAATCGCTATATTCATCCCGATACCGGTAGTACTCTCCTGCTCACGCTCCAGAATAGCTTGCTTGAACTCGGCTGTAGAAGTCAGTTTGCCCTGCTGATCAAGAATAGCAATCATTTCATCAATGATCTGATCCCGGGTCTCTCCCTGCAAATTCAGTTCAATCAGATCCATATCCATAATATCAGTCAACTGTTCCATTCGGATCGCCTCGGCTTTATCCGCTGCTGATACAGAATCTGTCGGTACCACCGATCCAGCGGAATGAGCAGATGACGGACTATTTATAGAAGATGAAGCCATGCTCGCTGCTGGTGCAGCAGTTGTTCCTTGATTGTCCAGTCCACCTTCGTTCTCCATCTGTTCATCGAGCGGCACATTTCGCTTCAGTAGTGTAATGAGCAGTGCAGCAACGACGGCGCCGACAATTACGGCAATGAAGAACATGAGCACATGATCTACTGCACCCAGAACTGCAACGATCGGACCACCATGGGCTACGCGGTCTCCTACATGACCTAGCATGGCAATCACCGACCCGGTCATGGAGCCGACCATAATACTTGGAATAACGCGCAGTGGATCTTGAGCCGCAAATGGAATCGCCCCTTCGGTAATACCGAACAATCCCATCGTAAATGCCGCTTTGCCAGCTTCGCGTTCTGCCGGACGGAACTTGTGCTTGGCGATAAATGTAGCCAATCCCATACTGATTGGCGGAATACAAATTGCTACTGCAATCGGGCCCATAATCTCATAGTTGCCTTCCGCGATCATCGCAGAACCGAACAAAAAGGCTACTTTATTCACCGGTCCACCCATATCAAAGGAAATCATCGCTCCCAGAATCAGTGCCAGCAGCACCGAACTGGTTCCCTGCATACTCGCCAGCCATACAGTCAATACTTCAAAAACATGGGCAATCGGCGCACCGATCAAGAACACAAATACCAATCCGACTACAAGTGATGACAGAATCGGAATAATAATGATTGGCATAATCGGCTGAAGGGCACGTGGAACTTTGAGCTTTTTGATACCCAGCGCTACATAACCTGCCAGGAAACCAGCTACAATCCCGCCGATAAATCCGGCTCCCGATTCACTATGATAAAAGCTTCCCGTTGCTGCGATATAACCACCGATTACACCAGGTGCAATACCCGGCCGGTCCGCAATACTGTAAGCAATAAATCCGGCGAGTATCGGTACCATAAAGGTAAAGGAGGCAGCTCCAATCTGCTCAATTGTTTTCCAGAATGATCCATCGGGAATAACCAGTCCACCGGGTGTCTTCTGTCCACCCAGCGTCAGTGCAATAGCAATCAGCAGACCACCGACCACGATAAAAGGAATCATGTAGGAAACCCCGCTCATCAGATGGCGGTAGATCGGATTCTGCTTATCCTGGCGTTCCTGCTTACCTGACGATGCAGAGCCTTTTGTAACCTGATGAACCGGGACTTCGCCTTCGCTAAATCGCTTGATCAACTCCTGCGGTTTGCGGATGCCATCTTGTACACCGACTACCAGCAGCCGTTTGCCACCGAATCGGGAGGTATTGACCGTTTTATCCGCTGCGATAATAATGCCATCGGCTTCACGTATCTCCTGTTCGGTAAATTCATTCTCGACACCAATTGAACCCTGAGTCTCTACTTTCATCTGTACGCCCAGCTGATCCGCTGCCTTTTGCAGATTTTCTGCTGCCATATACGTATGTGCAATTCCATTAGGACATGAAGTAATTGCCAATAATTTCATGTGTATCATCCTCCATTGTTGTAACGCTTACATGTATTATAAACCGGAGGATGGATGTTAAATGTTCAACCTTTTACCGGAAGAGACAGGAAGATGCGGTAAAAGGAATTTTATTTATCAACGAGCAGCGATCTGCTGTGCAGCTGAACATCTTTCACTTATTCGTTTAATGCTTTTTGTAGAGCAGCCAGATTGTTGCGCATAATGCTTAAATAGTTGACATTCTGAGCTTTTTCTTGATCGGTGATTCCTTCCAGAGGATCCAATACAGCCGACTTGGCTCCAATCTCACTGGCAATTGTATCCGCGAAGCTGGAAGAAACCAGCGTTTCAAAAAAGATTGTTTTGACATGATGCGTTTTGGCAAAATTGACAATCTCGCTCATTTTCTTGGCAGATGGTTCCTGATCGGGTGCGAGTCCGGCAATCGGAACCTGTGTCAAACCGTACTCTCTGGCCAAATATCCAAATGCCGCATGCTGTGTAATAAAATCTTTGCGCTTGGTATTTTTCAAACCTTGTCTAAACTCCTGATCCAGCTTCTCCAATTGTACAATATACGCATTGGCATTGGCTTCAAAAATAGCGGCGTCATCCGGGGATAATCTGGACAGTTCCTGCTGGATATTGCGCACTTCCTGGATGGCGAGCGCTGGAGACAACCATACGTGGGGATCCAGATCACCATGATCATGACTGTCATGATCTGCATGTCCTTCTTCATGTTCTTCTTCGCTGCCTTCTTCCTCAGCTATTCCATCCATAATTTGCAACCCTTTACTCGCTTCGACTACAGCCAGTTTGCTGCCTGTGGTACTGGATAGAATCTGATCCACCCATCCTTCCATACCCGCGCCATTATACACGAGCAGGTCTGCGTTCGTAATCTCCGCAATGTCCTGAGCAGTAGGCTCCCATTCATGCGGTTCTATATTGGCCGGTATAAGAATATCTACATTGGCTCGGTCACCTGCCACCTGCCGGGTAAATTCATACATAGGATAAAAGCTCGCTTTGATCTCCAGCTTGGGTCTGGTAGCTGAAGTCTCTGATGATGCTGTGGCAGAATCAGTATTCTTCTCATTCACTTGGGGAGACGAACTGCAGGCAGACAGCACCAGGACCATAATAAGCATCAGTACAGTAATTAGATATTTTTTCATGAATAGACTCCTTTGGTTTAGACAGCTTAACAGTACGGAAAAACTATGTTTCCTGAAGGGCTGTTTGTTTTATTTCGTAATTATTACGATTTGTGAATAGGCAGATGAATTCCTTTGTTCATCCTTCCTACAAACCTTGAATTGTATACTGGTGATCACTAACTGATCCAATATTGGAAATACGGCTATCTTTCAAAAGCAGAAAATAAAAGGGCTGTGATCAGCAGCCCTTTTAGATCCAATGTATTAACCAGTACAGAATCAGAAAGAGCAACTATCACTTGCTCTCTGTTTCTGAATCCATATTCGTCAGGCCTTTCAACTAATAGTAATTATTACGAATAAAAAGAATTATACCGATGGACTCTTTTTTCGTCAATTGTAATTTTGAGAGCGGTTCTTGAAAATAACTCAAAATCCACTCAGGAAGGTCATTACATCGTTTTGTTCTCGCAAACGCTGAACAAGCAGCGGATTCTCGCTGATCCCTGACAGCTCCCGGAAAAGCAGCCGTGTCTCCTGCTGATTATCATTTTGCACAGCCAGCATAAATACCAGCGATACGTACTCATTGCCCCAGCGCAGCGGTTGCTGCAAAGTTGCGATAGCAATCGCCGATTGAATAATATGCTGCGGACTGCCATGCGGAATCGCAACACCCATACCTATCGTTGTCGCAGACATCTTCTCGCGGACAATGGCACTGTGCATATAGTCTGCAGTGACAAATCCTTTTTGATGCAGCAGCTGACCGAGACGTTCAATAATTTCATAGGGATGCTCCACCTGCTGCTGAAGCCGAACCAGAAAAGGTGTCGTATATTTGAGCAGTATGGATTCCTGTGGCTTTTCTGACGGGGTCTGCTCTGACTTCTGGATAAACCGCTCCAGCTTCTTCTCTTCTCCGGCTTCCAGCAGCGGAGAAATCACGATATAGGGAACAGGCACTGACGGAAGCTCAATCGTCGAGATAATCATATCTACCTGATGCTGACGAAGGAAATCATCCAGCTCGGTCAGCCCAATGCAGCCCACTACATGCACTGCATAGAATTTACGTTCGATCCGGGAAGAGAGCAGCTGGGACATTCCGATCCCCATATGACATACAATCACTACCTGTTTATGCTTCCGGCTGCTGTGATTAAGCCTTTCTACAGCTGCCTGAAAATGCAGCGTCAGATAGGCCATTTCTTCTTCCGGAATGACCAGTCCATATTCCCGGTTAATCTCATCTACAGCCGATACCATCATATCGAACATATAAGGATACATTTTCTTGATCTCATGCAGCATCGGATTAGTCACCGGCAGCCCGTACTGAAGGCGATTCAGCGTGGTCCGAAGATGTACATGCAGTCCGCTGATCAGCGTCTCATCCCTGGTAAAATCAATCAGATTCAGACTGCACATCGTTCGAACCAGCTGATCCACTATAAGGACAGGCAGTTCTTCCCTATTTTCGCCTGCTGGTTCGGTGACCCTGTCCGGCTTGTAACGTAGCTTGCCGCCCAGCAGATGCAGTGCCAGATAACACTTCTCCATTTCGGGAAAAGCCAGCGCAAATGGTCTACCCAGCGCAGCCGTCAGTTCACTCGCCCATTCATACTCACGCTTCTGTTGGATTTCTTCCATCTCATGTCCGGTCACCATGATCGGTTGGCCCAGCTTAATGCGACGGCTGATCAGCAAAATGTGAATGACCAGACTATCGAATGTCTCATCTGTAAAATCGAGTTGCTGTCGCCGGCATAACGCTTCCAACTCATGATAGACAGTATCCACTTCGTGAGCAGCGAACTGGCTTTTGAGCCATTTGCCTGCAGGCTCACCGTTATCCGCCAGCCGATTCAGCCGTACCAGCGCCAGTCGTTTGTGACGCTCTTCTCCAGCAATTATCATACCGATCCGCTGCCGGGTGACCACTTGCAGATGAAAGGGCTTCAGCCAGTCGGCAATCAGATCGAGATCACTGCGAATCATGTTACGGCTGACATAAAAAGTATCTGCCAGTTCCTGTGCGGTTACCGCTTCTGTACTCATCAGCAGGCGGTAAGCGATCTGTACGATACGCTCTTTGTCGGGAACGATGATTGAGGTTGGCTGTATGGTCTGCAGCTGCGCAATCATCGCATGAACTCCTTCTCCGGATGCGCTCAGACTGATGCCTGCCCCTGGTCTTCGAATCAGCGCTGCAGTTGGATAATCCGCTATATACTGTTCAATAATCTTGCAATCATTACGAACCGTCTTCTCCGAGCAGTGCAGATGATCTGCAACATTCTGGATCTGGATAAACTGACCCAAATGATTCAACAGAAGCTGCAAAATATCCTGCTGTCTGGCATTTAACAATATCATCGTTATTCGTTACTCCTTCATAATCGGTCAGGAACGATCTGCTCCGACCGTGACCGTCTCCCGGTACTGCAATATCTACTTACCAATCACAGTCTGAAATACAATAATAACCGGAGCCTCCGAGAAGGTCCGGTTATTATTATCCGTTACATTTTTATACAATGAAATATCATTACATGCAAGGTGATCGACAGAAAATTATAAGTTCAGCTGCATCAGCTTCTGTAAAGTACGGTCAGATAGAGCCGGCAAATATTCATGTCCATATTCATGATAAAGCAGCATTTCTTTGGGTGAAGTAATCTTGTTATAGGCTGCAAACTGTGTGGATGGCGGACAAATAATATCTGCAAGTCCGGTTACCCATAGTACATCTGCCTGGATACGCGGCGCCAGATTCTGGATATCAATATAGCCCAATTTCCCAAAAATCTCATCCTCCCGCTGATGATGAGGATCGAAAAACCGGAAATAATAGACCAGTTCTTCATAAGCGGAATTCGTTGGATCCAGCTGACTCGCCTGCTTATAGTCTGACAGAAATGGATAGACCGGAACAGCGATCTTCACACGCGGTTCCAGTGCAGCACAGGCTACAGTAAGCGCTCCACCCTGGGATAATCCATGGGCAGCGATCCGCTCGGGATCGACTCCCTCGAGAGACATCAGAATACGTGCAGTCTGAACGGTATCGAGGAATACATTACGGAAATACAACTTGTCCGGATCGGGATCATCTATACCGCGAATAAAATGTCCACGAATCGTCGAGCCCTTGACGGTCAGCGCATCCTCCGACCATCCGCCCTGCCCCCGGCAATCCATCGCGAGTACGGTAAATCCGTGAGCAGCATAGCCAATTTTGTCAAACCAGTCTCCACTGTCACAAGCATACCCATGGAACATGACCAGCCCCGGACCTGCAGGGTGTAATGCGGCATCTGTCGGCTGTACCAGCTTGCAATGTATTCTAGCTCCACCGATCCCTGTAAAATACAAATGATAACACTGCGCTACCGGCGAATGAAATTCAGCCGGTACCAGCTCGTACTCCAGCGACTGCTGATCCAATTCGGCGAGTCCCCTTGCCCAGTATTCATCAAAATCCGCCGGTCTTGGACTGCTGCCCATGTAGTTTTTTAACTGCTCCAAAGACATATCTACTGCCATCTGCTCTCCCCTTTTCCACTTATGCTGCAGTATTACTTTACAGTGTTATTCTGCACGTCGTTCGGCAGTGAAGTATAGAACTCCCGGATGACGTGCTCGGCGGGCTTGCCGTATACGCTGTATCCATCATGATTCAAGGCTTCCTCTTCCTTATACAAGGCGGCACTCCAGTCCCATAATCCAAAACCGCTTACCCATGGGCGAGTCTTGCAGGCGCTGAACATAGCCGTATAATAGTCCGCCTGTTCTCCTGGATTCACTGTGCCTGCCCATTCCCAGTCATTGGGGATCATCGCCGAACCACTACGGCTGGGACAGCCTGCCTCCGCAAAGAAAAATGGTTTGTTGTAAGGACGTATAACAGACTCAATCCGATCCAGCTGATGATCCCAATCATTGATCGGATAATAGCCACTGGATGAAATGACATCGACTGCGTCCCACCATTTCACATTATTTTCCTGATATTTGTCCGTGTTGTACGTGATCAGACCGGCGTAGTCCTGACGTACATCCGCTATCAGCTGCCGCCACTCTGCTGAACGTCGCTCGGTCTGCACCATTTCACAGCCGACAATCATCATCTCGCAGCCTGTTTGCTCGGCAATCCGGGCATAATGAAGCTGATACTCGGTATAACTGGCAAACCATTCGTGCCACTTGGGTTCACAAGGTACATCCTTATCAAAAAAGTTGATATGCGCCCGCCAGGTGCCATTACGACAGTTCACGGTTGGCTTCATGATCAGCTTGAGTCCGAGAGAACGGGCGTAATCCAGCATGGCGATCAGTTCATCATCCTCGACGATATGCTCCCCGCGATAATCCACCTTTGTAGAATGGGGCGTATCCTGCAATGCTGCCAGGGCAAAAATAACTGTAGTGCTGCCAGTACGCTCTTGCATCAAGCGCAGTGATTCTCTGGCTTCAGGTGAACGAAAGCTGCCGCGTCCGCTCATCCAGCCATAGGTAAATCCCTTGATGTAGTTCATGCATGCATTCCTTTCTTGCTCATAATAATAATCTGCCCTCGCACTGAATCCAGTTATGACAAGACCCGATTACATGCGGCCAATCTCTTGGTCATCTGCAATCTCTTCATGATGCTCAATCACATAACCGACGATCTCTTCCACTGTTGTATAAGCCACACCCACATACGTATCCGCTGCTCCATAATAAATAGCGATTCGTCCGGTGTCGGCATCATGCAGTGTCGCACACGGGAAAATAACATTGGCAACAAATCCACGTTCTTCATACCATTCTTCCGGTGTCAGTACAAAGGTCGAAGCGCGATATTTCACACGGGATGGCTCGTCTTTGTCGAGAATAACAGCGCCCATGCTATACACAAGTCCGTTACATGTACCGGTCACGCCGTGGTAGAACATCAGCCAGCCTTCACTGGTCTCGATCGGCGCAGGCCCGCCGCCGATTTTGACCGATTGCCACCAGCCCTGGCCACCTTTGCTCATCACATGACGATGCTTGCCCCAGTAGATCAGATCGGGACTTTCACTAACAAATACATCACCAAATGGAGTATGCCCGCTATCACTTGGACGGGATAGCATAAGGAAATTGCCGTTTACTTTACGAGGGAACAACACGCCATTACGGTTGAACGGCAGGAATGGATTCTCCAGGCGGGTAAAGGATTTGAAATCCTGGGTGCTGGCAAATCCTATCGCCGCTCCATAAAAATCGGTACACCAGATAATGTAATAAGTATCTTCTACTTTGACGAGGCGCGGGTCATAGGCATAGTTCGGTTGAAACGGCTCTCCTGCTTCATCCTGGAATTCAATGCGCTCTTCTTCAATCTGCCAGTCCAGACCATCGTCACTCCAGCCCAGATGCAGATGTGGGCGTCCGTTCACCGTTTCCGCACGAAATATGCCTACGAACCGTCCCTCATAAGGAACAACAGCACTGTTAAAAATACGTGCGATTCCTTTGACCGGATTACGGTCGATCACTGGATTCGCCGTATGACGCCATACCGGGAACTCGTAGCCTTCCGGCTTATCCTGCCAAGGCATTGCAGCCAGCGAATCGCCAATAATTTTCACCGTAGTTACAGTCTTGTTTTGAATATCAGTCATGATTAATCTCCTCCATTTTCTCTTTTTGGGTTTTGGGTTTTGGGTTTTGCGTTTTTGAATTTGGGAAAGGTTATGCCGAGAATAGGAAATAGCTAACAAACTAGTAAAATTGCTGTATATTCATAAAACAATTTTTATTTCACTGATCCATTGGTAAATCCATTGTAAATATACTTTTGCAGAATCAGGAAAATGATCAACGTCGGGATAATGGCGATCATAATACCTGCACAGATAACTTCCCACTGCGAGCCATATGGTCCTTTGAATTTGAACAAGGCAGTGGATATGACCTGCAGCCCGGACTTGGGCATGTACAGGAACGGAATATAAAAGTCATTGTAAATATTGATCCCTTTGACAATGATGACCGTGACAATCGCCGGCTTGAGCAGTGGCAGAATAATTTTCCAGTAAATCGTAAAGTATGATGCTCCATCCAGCATTGCCGATTCATCCAGTGCCGGAGCAATCGATTCCAGAAACTGCAGAAAAATATACACGGCGATAATATCGGTACCCAGATACAGGATAATGGCTGCCCAGTGCGTGTTGACCAGATCCAGTGCATTGACGATCTGGAACGTAGCCACCTGGGTCGTCACACTCGGAATGAGTGTCGCCAGCAGAAAGGCACCCATGATCAGCTTGCTGCCTCTAAACTGAAAACGATTGAGTACAAAAGCAATCATCGAACCAGTTAGCGTCGCCCCGACAATCGAGATCACCAGAATAAAGGTCGTATTGGCAAACCCGAGCAGCATTTTGCCATCGACAAAAGCCTTGGTGTAATTGGCAAAGTTCAGCCAGTTCTCCGGAGGCAGCAACGGACTGGTAACTGCATACTCCTGTTTGGTTTTGAATGAAGCAAAAAATACAACCAGGATGGGCAGCAAGGCAATGATCGCGCCAATAATCAGCGTGGCGTATTTGAATGTGGACATTGCCGAATATTTGAGTCTATACACAGCTTACTTCTCCTCCTTCACCAGCATGCGCTGTGCAGCGGTAACGATCACAACAATAAACAGCAGGATTACCGCCATGGCCGATGCCAATCCCAGCTTGCTGTATTTAAAGGCCAAATCGATTGTCTGAATAACAAATGTCTCACTACCGTTCGAGCCGCCTACCATAATATAAGGGATATCAAAAGCACTGATAGCTCCGCTTACAGCAAGAATAATATTCAGCTGCACAATCTTGCCGATACTCGGCAAAATAATATGGCGGAACTGATGCCAGCGGTTGGCGCCATCAATATCGGCCGCTTCGTACACATCCCGGTCAATCGACGAGATTGCACCGAGGAAAATAATAAAGTTGAAGCCCATATACCGCCATACGGAAGCACCGGCGAGCGAGTAGTTGATAATATTCGGATTGCCCAGCCACAGCTGTATGTAATGACCGAGTCCGAGTGCATTTAGCAAGGTATCCAGTGTGCCATCCGGACGGAAGAAAAATAGAAAAATAAAGCCGATCGCTACCCCGTTCAGCATATAAGGGAAAAATAGCACCCCTTTAAAAAAGTTTTTGAATCGGGTACTGAAACTGAGAATGGTCGCAAAATACAGCGCCAGTCCCATCTGTACAAACGTGGCAAAAAAGTAATACAAGCTGACTTTGAACACGGCAAAATACTCGGGTTCGCTAAAAATACGTTTATAATTCTGAAAACCCACATAATCCATATGCTTACTGTAGCCATTCCAGTCGGTAAAGCTGTATTTGAACATATTGAATACAGGCAGATAGGAAAATGTAATCAGCAGAATCATCGGAATTGCCGAAAAAGCGGCGATAATGATTTTCCGTTGGGTCGAATAGTTATAATTGGAAAGTTTGAACATCCTTTACCTCCAGCTTCGCTCAGATACCAAAACCATGCCGTCTTCCTGCAGCGGTTCGGGAAGAGAACAGAGCCCTCTCTGTCCTCCCGTCCGCATCACAGATTACTTCTCAGCGACGGCTGCTCTCGCTTTGATCCATGCGTCATTCAATTGTTTCATAATGTCATCGTATGATTCATTTTTGTTGCCAATCGCTGCTTCTATAATCCGCTTTTTGAAATCAGGCTGCCACAGTCCGATTTCGGCTTCTTTATCGATTTTGTCCACTAACCCTTCCTGACCCGCTTTGCCTGGAGTCAGTGTCTCAAAGCTTACGCCCTCTTTCTCGTATTCTTTGAGAACAGCTGGCAGTTCGGAGCCTTTGACTGGACTGATACTTCCGGCTTGCTCTACAGAATAATTCGATTTATTGATAAACCAGTCCACCCATGCTTTGGCAGCCGGTTTGTTCTCACTGTTCACATTGATGCCGATATTATAGTCTGCCGCCAGCGGTACAACGACTTTGGCAGCATTGCTCGGGAATGGCATGAAGCCAATATCGTCAGGATTGGAAGCTACGCCCTTGATCTGGTCAATAGCCCATGAACCCAGCACCATCGTACCGATTTTGCCATTAGCCAAATCGGCTTTGGAACTTTCCCAGTCGGTTGTTGTCGGGTCTTTCTCTATAAGTCCGGCTTTGGCTGCATCATACAGTACTTTGTACAATTCGTAATGCGGCTGTCCCGCTACAAAGTTATCATCCGAGTTCGGCTGTGCAATATTCACATAATCCTGATCGCCAGCTACCGTTGGAAGATCCGCTTCCCACTGGGTGAGTGGCCATCCGGCAGCATAGTTGGTATACAGCGGAACTGCTTGTGTCTTGTCCTTGATCTGTTGTAGCGCCTGTTGGAACTGTTCTGTTGTTTGCGGAACTTTATTGATGCCCGCCTGTTTGAATACCTGTTTGTTATAGATAATTCCCGAATAGGTGATCGCTACAGGGATACCGTAAATGTTATTGTCCACCATACGTTCTTCAATCCCGGTATATTTTTGCTTCAGTTCATCATAAGAACCGAGAGGTTCGAAGAAATCAGGGATATCCTTGATAGGAATACTGGTTGGAATGAGCAGTACATCTCCATAATCTTCTGTACTCATTCGTACTTTGATCTGTCCTTCATAGTCGGATAAGGCTTCAAAATTTACTTTAACGTCAGGATAAATCTTGTTAAATTCTTTGGCATAATCTTGAAATACCGTATCCACAATATCTGTACGCTGCGTAATCACGGTAATATCGCCTTCAATTTTATTTGGGTCGCTATTGTCCGAGCTGCCTTTGGAACAGCCTCCCAACAGTGAAACTACCAGCAATGACGCTACGAAGCTGGAAAACCATCTACGCTTCTTCATTCCAATCCCCTTCCTTTATTCCGTAACTTTATTTAACCTTATCGATTAGGTTACATACGCATTCTATATTGTGAGCGCTTTCTAGTCAATCGTTATTTTGATCTCTCTTTCTAAATAACTAGCTTTCACTTCTATATTTTTCAATTGACTTTTGCTTTTGTTAGTCATTATAGTGTTCACATAAGGTTATCGATAAAGTTATAATTAGGATGGTGCCGATGTGAAAATATTACAAAAAGAGATTCGTCAGGAATGGCTGGAACATATCCTGCCTTTCTGGATGAATCTCAAGGATGAACAGTATGGAGGTTATTACGGCGAGGTTGGCTATGATCTGAATGTCTCTACCGATCAACCCAAAGGTGGAATCGCTGCAGCACGGCTTCTCTGGTCTTTTGCTGCTGCTTACCGGATCACCGGAGAAGCACAATATGCCGAACATGCGAGACATGCATACCAGTTTCTGTGTGGTCCATTGTACGACCATGAACATGAGGGAATTTACTGGGCGGTTGATTACCAGGGTAATCCGCTGGATACACGCAAACATGTCTACAATCAGGCTTTTGCTATTTATGCATGCAGTGAATATTACCGGGCAACCGGTGACGAAGATGCACTTCAACTGTGTATCCGTCTATTCCAATGGTTGGAACACACCGGTTACAATCGCCTAATCGGCGCATATCGCGAGGAATTTGACCGTTTCTGGCAAGAACAGCCCAATGAAATGCTGAGCGAAAATGGCGTAATCGCTGATATTACGATGAATACGCATATCCACGTATTGGAAGCCTATACGAATCTGTACCGGATATGGCCGGATGAGCAGGTACGCCAGTCACTGGATAATCTGCTGCTGATTCTGCATGACCGTATGTATGATCCACAGCAGCGCAGACTGAATGTGTTTTTTGATAACCAGTGGAACTCCCTGCTCAATCTCACTTCATTTGGGCATGATATCGAGGCCAGCTGGCTCATCGATGATGCCTTGCAGGTGATCGGGAATACCAATCCCGTCTATCAAAAGATGGTTACCGATATGGCTTACCGTGTTGCCGAAGTAGCTATCCAGCCGGATGGTTCACTGATGAATGAACAGGAAGACGATCATATCGACACTTCCCGGATCTGGTGGGTACAAGCCGAGGCTATTGTTGGATTTTATAATGCATACCAGCGTACCAGTGATGAAACATTTCTTCAGTTGATCGATAGATTGTGGGCCTATATCAAAGATCATATTATCGATCCGCGTCCAGGCGGAGAATGGTTCTGGTCTGCTGGTGATCAGGGAGAACCGGGACAGCGTGAAGTAGCCGGTATGTGGAAATGTCCGTATCATAACAGCCGTTTTTGTATCGAAATTACCGAGAGGATGAATTAAACGATGATCCATGAACAATATGCAGCACTCGCAGCCGAGCAGGAACAATTACTGAACCGACGCAACGAGAAAAATACAGCCTTCTATAACGGGATCTATGACCGTTATCTCTATCCGGTACTCACCCGTCATCATGTACCGGTACACTGGCGATTTGATCTGGATGCACAGCGCAATCCGCATTTTATGGAACGTCTGGGCATCAATGCCGCACTGAATCCGGGAGCGATCTATCATGAAGGCAAATATATTCTGGTCGTCCGTACAGAAGGTCTGGATCGCAAATCCTTTTTCGCCCTGGCCGAAAGCGATAACGGTATAGACGGGTTCCGGTTTACAGGCAAGCCGCTGACCTGGGACGATATTGATCCTGCCGAGACGAATATGTATGATATGCGTCTGGTCAAGCATGAAGACGGCTGGATCTATGGCATCTACTGCTCGGAGCAAAAAGATCCGGATGCACCTGCCAATGATACATCCAGTGCAGTGGCGCAGGCAGGACTCGTTCGTACTCGTGATCTTAAGTCCTGGGAACGTCTGCCCAATATTCGCACCTCTTCTCCGCAGCAGCGCAATGTGGTTCTGCATCCGGAATTTGTAAATGGTAAATATGGATTCTATACACGACCACAGGACGGCTTTATTTCTACCGGTTCAGGTGGCGGTATCGCTTTTGGATTATGTGATGATATTCTGAATCCGGTGATTGATACCGAGACTGTCATGGATGAGCGCCGCTATCACACCGTCTATGAAGCCAAAAATGGTCAGGGGCCTGCGCCGATCAAGACCGACCGTGGCTGGGTGCATATTGCTCATGGCGTCCGCAACACAGCAGCTGGTCTACGATATGTACTGTATGTGTTTGTCACCAGCCTGGAAGACCCTTCCGTTGTGATTGCCAAGCCGGGGGGCCTGTTTATCGCACCTTATGACGATGAACGTGTGGGTGATGTATCCAATGTTATTTTCTGCAACGGTGCCGTGGTTAATGAGCAGGGTGAAGTGTACATTTATTATGCTTCCAGTGATACACGTATCCATGTAGCGGTTACTACCCTGGAAAAGCTCACCGATTATGCATTCAATACACCTGCAGATCCGCTTCGTTCTCTGGATTGTGCACTTCAGCGTTCTACGTTGATCGAAGAGAATGAGCGCCTGCTGGCATCCCTTTAACTTATGCGGCTTTTCATTTCCGGTCCTCGATTTCTTTATTACTCTACAGTAAAACTGTATACTGTGTTTACAATAACGACTTTTGTCGGAACAAACAGTATTCATTTACAAGAGAGGCCGGGAGAGAAATGATGAATAAAAATATTACGATGCGTGACATTGCACTCAAAATGGGTGTCAGCAGTGTTACCGTCTCCAAAGCGCTTAATGATAAAGACGGTGTCAGCGATGAACTCAAGGAAAAGATCAAGCTGGCCGCCTGGGAGATGGGCTATCGCATGAATACGGTAGCCAAGTCGATGCGTGAAGGACTTACTTATAATCTGGGTGTTATTATTCCCGAACGATTTACCGGCACCTCTCAGACCTTTTACCTGCGCCTGTACCAGGAGATTGCGGTCGCGCTTCAGCAGCATAATTATTATGGTATTCTGCATATTCTGAGCCGCGAAGATGAGGAGCAGCTGAATCTGCCGCGCATCTATCATGAGCAAAAAGTCGATGGCTTTATATTGCTCGGACAGGTCAGCAAAGAATATATCGAGGTGATCGAGCAGATCGAGCAGCCCAAAATGTTTCTCGACTTTTATGATGAGCATGCCGAGATTGACTCCATTATTACGGATAATTTTTATGGTGCATATGAGCTGACCAACTATCTGATCCGCCAGGGACACCGTGATATCGCCTATGTTGGCAATCTGTATTCGACCAGCAGTATTCAGGACCGGTTCCTCGGCTATTACAAATCGCTGCTGGAACATCATCTGCCTCTGCGCCAGGAATGGATACTGAGTGACCGCGATGAACAAGGTACATTCGTCGATCTGGAACTCCCTTCTCCCCTGCCTACGGCTTTTGTATGCAATTGTGATCAGGTTGCGCATCTGCTTCTGCAGCAGCTTCGCACCGAAGGATACCAGGTACCGCAGGATTGTTCGATCGTCGGCTTTGATAATGATATCTATGCCACACTGTCAGAGCCGCATCTGACAACGATTGAAGTCAATATCAACAAAATGGCCTATACGGCTGTCGATTCCATTCTCAAAAAGATACGTGACCCGCATACAAACTTTGGAAGAGTGCTTGTACCGGGCAATATCATATATCGGGATTCCGTAAAGGATATGACGTAAAGAATCACTATGTACGTTGATCCCATTTGTAATTTCTTTATTACATTCTGCCGTGCTGGATTCGGCAGATCATGCGCCAATGATCATCTGTACAATTTTAGCCCATGCGGTTCCGGCTGGCTGGCCAGCCTGTTCAAGCAATTGCGCCGGAATCGCTGGTTAAAATAAAAAAAATCTGGAGGTTGTTGTATGAAAAAGCTGTTGTGCAAAGGGTTACTGTCTACGCTTGTCATGATTCTGGCTATCTATGGAATGAACAGTTTTGCACCGAAAGCGTCAGCTGCAACAGGATTTTATGTAAGCGGTACCAAATTGTACGATTCCACCGGTAAGCCTTTTGCCATGCGAGGTATTAACCATGCACATACCTGGTACAAAAATGATTTGAACACGGCGATTCCTGCTATCGCACGTACTGGAGCCAACACGGTTCGCATCGTCCTGTCCAATGGGATGCAGTACACCAAAGATGATGTGAATTCGGTTAAAAATATTATTTCCCTCGTCAACCAGAATAAAATGGTTGCTGTACTTGAAGTCCATGACGCTACAGGCAAAGACGACTATAACTCGCTGGATGCTGCCGTGAATTACTGGATCAGTATCAAGGATGCCTTGATCGGCAAAGAAGACCGGGTGATCGTCAATATTGCCAATGAATGGTATGGCACATGGAATGGTAGTGCCTGGGCAGACGGTTACAAGCAGGCAATTCCTAAGCTCAGAAATGCAGGCATCAAAAACACCTTGATCGTCGATGCAGCCGGCTGGGGACAATACCCACAATCGATCGTCGATTATGGACAAAGTGTATTCGCCGCCGATTCACAGCGAAATACAGTATTCTCGATTCATATGTACGAGTATGCAGGCAAGGATGCCGCTACTGTCAAAGCCAATATTGATGGTGTATTGAACAAGGGACTTCCAGTAATCATAGGTGAATTCGGAGGTTATCATACGAATGGTGATGTAGATGAATATGCCATTATGAGATATGGACAGGAAAAAGGCATTGGCTGGCTCGCCTGGTCCTGGTATGGCAACAGCACCAACCTGAATTATCTGGATCTGGCAACCGGTCCAAATGGCAGCCTGACCAGCTTTGGTAACACAGTAGTCAATGATCCAAGTGGAATCAAGGCGACTTCCCAAAAAGCCGGTATCTTCTAAACCGTCCTTTCTTCTATACGGCTATCTGTAACTGCAAAAATCCCCTGTGCCATAAAATACGCACAGGGGATTTTTATATCAACGAATCATTTCAACCATCATTCGCTGATCGGTTAGCCTGTACCGGATCGTTCTTCTGCCAGCCGTATCTGGATAGAAGAGGTTGTCTGCAGATGGTTGATTTCCTCCGGTGACGCTTGTTCATCGGTAATGAGCAGATCTATCCGGTGAAGAGAAGCAACGCGTGTAAAGCAATCTTTACCCATACCCGTATGTTCTATCAGACAAATCGTTTGGCGGGATTGCTCCATAACCGCACGCTGAAAAACGGCCTCTTCCGGACGAGACGTACTCAGTCCATTAACAGATACACCCTCAACAACAGCAAAATTAAGATCTGGCGAGAACTGCCTCATCCATTCAACAGCCAGCGTATCTGTCATCATGCCGGATGCAGTCATTTGTCCTCCTAATAGATAGGTACTGATCCAGTTTATTTGCTGTAGTCCCTCTGCTATATACAGCGAGTTGGTTACTACAGTAAACGGCAACTGGAACGGAAGATACAATAGCATGAGTTTGTGCAGGGAAGAGCCGCCCAGAAATACGGTCTGACCTTCCTGGATACAAGATGCGGCAAGCCGTGCAATAGCATGTTGGCGGCTGCTCTCATCATTATGTATCCGCTGAAGCTGAACCGACTGGGAAATGGTACGCATATGAGACAGCGGAATGGCTCCTCCATGTGTACGTTTAAGTAGATGTTCCTCTTCCATCGCAGTCAAATCGCGTCGTATGGAATCAATCGAAACACCGAATATTTCTGCAAGATCCTTGGCAAGCACTCTGCCGTCGCGTCGCAGCAGCTCCAGGATCTGATTGCGTCTTTCCAGAGAGAACATGGTCTTCCTCCTTGATTATCTTTGCAGATCGTGATTAGCATTATCTGCTGATCCTATGCCAAGTTCACTGATTTTTAACAGAATATTGCAGGATAAGTGTTTGTTACCTGGACCGATAACGAGATATAATAGAGCATAGTACATATTTACTACCCGTCAGGAGGCCAATAATGAATATTGAAATTCTGGATGCCCGCCATGCCGAAGCTTATCGACAGCTGCGGTTAGAGGCACTGGAGCAGTACCCTGAAGCATTTGCTTCCAGTTATGAGGAAGAAAAAGATTTTCCATTGGAGCGATTTCATAGACGGCTCACTGGTACAGACTCCACGACACTCGGAGCATGGCATGAATCCGAATTGATTGGTTCGGTAACCCTTGTCTACGAACGCAAGCCCAAGCTGCAGCATCGTGCCAATATCATGGCTATGTATGTAAAACCGTCCCACCGGGGCTCAGGAATTGGCAAGGAGCTCATGCAGCAGACAATCCGAACAGCACGCAGTGCAGGAACTATCGAGCAGATTTACCTGTCGGTTATGGCACATAATGAGCCTGCCAAACGGCTGTATCAGGCACTCGGATTTGAAGCTTATGGCAAGGACTGGCGTGCCCTCAAAATCGGCCAGACGTATTACGATGAAGAACTGATGGCACTCTTCCTCTAAGTATCGCCCTCTTCTGCTTACAGCGATTGGTTCGATACCAACTGCTGTCGTGCTGCCTCGGCACGGCGTATACTTTCCCTGGTCCATGGCGGCGCAGACGGGTCACGAAGCAGTTCTTCACTCGTCATCCAGTAGACAGCCTCTACTTCTGCGGCGCTTTTGCTATGCGCCCGTCCCTCTGCATATTCACACAAAAATACGATATTAAGTACTGTGTGGCCGGCATCCGTCCTGAATACCGAATTGTATAGATACTGCGGATTCGGTACAATCCGGATGCCCACTTCCTCCTCTATCTCACGATAAAGGGCTTCTTCCAGCTGATCGGTTCCCTGTTCGTCAGACTCCAGTTTGCCACCGACGAGTGCCAGTGTACCGCCAGCATGCTCTTCTTGCAGACTTCGGCGGATGATCAGCCACTGATCTGCGCGATAAATCGCTCCTTCCACATTGATAATGCTCATCCTATCACCCTCCTCTATGTATCCTGTTATTATTCTGCATGTCCTATTTAGGATGGATACCATCATAATGCTAATTTCATTAGACTCTAGAACAGTGCTATTCCAGTACCGGCCGCATGAAGCTGCGCTCATAACTGATAATGCAGCGTGTCTCATTAGCGTAGGCATAAGCAGCCTGACACTCTTCATCAATCTCCATTCTGCGGCGGTACAGCTCATACTCTGCCAGGCTGGGGAAACTGAACAAAGCATACGCGATATTATTGGCGCCTTCATGAGGAAGAAAATAACCGTGGTGCATACCGCCCAGTCGATTGACCAGTGGGATCCACAGTTTGGCATAACGTTCGAATTCAGGGACTTTGTAAGGATCGATTATGTATTTGAGATAACAGGTGATCATCGCATATTCCTCCCAAGTATGTATTTCCGATAGTGTAGCACACGCTGTGAAGACTGTCATAAATCAAATTTAAAATAATTGGAGCAAATATAATAATTCGTCCACACCCAGGCTGAAATCGAAAGTTAATCAAAAGATCATGACTCTTGAGGGTCTAAGTGTTCATGCTATAATGAGCGTAAGAAGCAGATCATACGTGTACGGAAAGAAACGAAACCGTCACATTGGGCAGCTTCCATAGTGTTGGTGTGACAGACTTTGGTGCGGAGATGCGGATGGAGGAAACAATGGGGTCAAATACGGATAATCTCTCAAGAGGCAAACGGCCACTGTATATTTCGGTATATGATGAGCTGTTCAAACAAATTATGAACGGAACCCTGCCGCCAGGCAGTCGACTGCCTTCAGAACCCGAGCTTGCCAAGCGTTTTGAGGTTAGCCGGATGACGCTGCGTCAGGCATTGGCACTTCTGCAGGATGACGGTCTGGTCAAAAGCTTTCATGGTAAAGGCAATTTTGTAACCGGAACTACACACCGGGATGTCAGTCTAGGGTTGGAAAAGCTGGGTAATCCCCTGTATAAATGCCATACCGAAACCATTGATCGGGTAGAATTGAAGTTTCGGCTGGATCTGGAGAGCGACTACACCCAGGAGGTGCTTGGACGCCGCGCAGCAGCTGTAGTAGCAGCTGAACGCTGGTATTGGAGCGATGAACAAATCGTAGCTTATGCGTTTACCTTTCTGGCGATTGAGGCGGTATCTGAGCTTGGTATGGATCTGCAAAACGAGCCGTTGCTGCTCGATACGCTGGAACATGGCGTCTACGAGCAAGCTGCTTCGTCGCTGATTGAAGTGAAGCGCGCAAGTGCTGCGCCGGTGTCTGTACATAAATACAAGATGGATATTGGCGAAGGCTGCGATCTGCTGCTGGAGAGCGTATATGTCAATGAGCAGTATCCTGCCTTGTATAACAAATATTATATTCCGCGACAATACAGCTCTATCCAGATTCGAGCCAGCAGATAAAAAGTTCAGACCAAATGTATAAAGTGACCAAAGACGTTTTCCTTTAGTGGAAAGCGTCTTTTTGATATGTCTATCCTTACTTAGAAAAAAGAGGTTGTTGCGTCCAATGAAATGTGATACTTTATGTCTATACAAATTATACAAGTTTATATACAAGTATAAAATTTGTATATAAAAATCAAATACAGGAGTGAATAAAATGAGTAATATGGATAACGGACGTAACTTCTTCACAGAAACCCCTCATATCAAACCACAAGGTGCCGAAATCGCAGAGACCATTCTGCTGCCGGGTGATCCGCTACGAGCGCAGTTTATCGCTGATACGTATCTGGAAGACGTAGTCGAATTCAATCGGGTACGCGGTATGCTCGGATATACCGGTACATATAACGGAAAGCGTATTTCGGTTATGGGCACAGGAATGGGTGTTCCGAGCATGAGTCTGTATTCCTGGGAGCTGATTCATGTCTTTGGTGTGAAGAATCTGATTCGTATTGGTTCAGCCGGCGCTATTCAGGATAAGCTGAACTTGTATGATATCGTATTCGCTATTGGGGCATCGACCGATTCGAACTATGCCAAGCAGTATAATTTACCAGGTTATTATTCGATCATCGCTTCGTTCGATCTGCTGGAGAAAGCCAAGCAAACCGCAGACCGTCAAGGACAAAAGGTACATATCGGCAACGTGCTGTCGAGCGATATTTTCTATAACGAAGATCCGACGGCGCTGCACAGATGGAGTGATATGGGTATCCTCTGCGCAGAGATGGAAACGGCAGGATTGTATATGAATGCAGCACGAGCCGGAGTGAATGCGCTTTCGATTTTGACGATCAGCGACCATATTTTCCGTGAAGAAGCCACAACGCCCGAAGAGCGTCAGAATACCTTTACACAGATGATGGAAATTGCGCTGGAGCTGGCTTAGTACAGGCAGTTATACGAAAAGGAGATTACGTTGATGAATAAAACCCAGACGATACAACAGGGTACAAATGAGAGCGTTATCAACAGCAGTGAACCTTCTGCTGCAGATATCCCCACAGCCGGAAATGCTGCCGAGTCGGAGCCGAATGTATATTCAGCAGCAGAAGCACGTCGTCTTAAACAGGCTGTCCCTGTTATTCTGCTCTTTTTCCTTTTTGCATTGGTTATCGATAATTCGTTCAAGCTGGTCTCTGTGGCGATCGCACAGGATCTGCATCTGTCAATGACAACTGTCAGTTGGCAGGCTACACTGGCCGGACTGATCATCGGGATCGGAGCGGTTGTATATGCGACGCTGGCTGATACGGTCAGTATCAAAAAGCTGCTTGTAACCGGTATAGTACTCATCTGTATCGGTTCGGTTATCGGTTATGTGTTCCGGCATTCTTTCCCGCTGGTTCTGCTTGCACGTGTGATCCAGACTGCAGGACTGGCTTCGGCAGAGACATTGTATGTTATTTATGTCACGAAATATCTGCCACGCAGTGAACAGAAATTGTTTCTTGGTCTCAGCACAAGCAGCTACTCGCTGTCGCTTGTTATCGGCGCGCTTGCTGGCGGTTATATCTCGACCTATCTGAACTGGTCCGCACTCTTTCTGGTTCCTCTGGTCTCCATCCTGCTACTGCCGTTTATTCTGAAATTCTTGCCGAATGAGCAGTCCAGCCGCAGTCGCATCGATTTTGCCGGGTTGATTCTAATCGCTTCGATTGCTACAGCGGTGATGCTATACATCTCGGACTTCAACTGGCTGTATCTGATTCTGTTCGCTGCCGCTGCCGGACTGTTCCTGGCCTATATCAGCCGCAGCAAGCGAGCATTTATCGGTATTGAATTTTTCCGCAATCGCCGGTTTATCTCTATTCTGGTTATCGTATTCATTATGTATTCGGTACAGCTCGGTTATATTTTCCTATTCCCATTCCTGATGCAAAAAGTATACGGGCTGGAGCTCGACAAAATCTCCCTTCTGCTCGTACCGGGTTACATCACTGCTGTTATTGTCGGCGCACTTTCAGGCGGAATTGCCAAAAAGCTGTCCAATCGGCAGGCAGTATCGCTGGCACTGCTTCTGATTGCAGTTAGCGTAGCCCTTCCCGGTCTGCTGCCGTTCAGCTCGCCGATTATCTATGTACTGTCGATGATGATCTTCGCCGGATCGTTTGCGCTTATGTATGCGCCTCTGCTGGATTCCTGTGTCAGCTCGATTCCTGTGGAGAAAGCCGGTACTGCGATCGGATTTTATAACCTGATGATCAATGTAGCAGCCTCAATCGGTATTACGTATACAGCTGCCATGACCGAAGCACTGCCATTTCGGACCGTACTCGTGATCCTGGGTGCAGTATCGCTGGCTGCCCTGCTGCTCTATACGCTGTTAATGGGTCGTACTCAAAAAGTATAATAACTATCGTATGTAGAATCCGCTTTTGCGAAGTGAATCTGACAAAGAAAGCTATTCAAAGACGCTATTCAGTGAATGCAAACAAGCCCAAAATTCGGTTTCGGGCTTGTTTGCACTTACTTTATATTTAAAATTTTCGGTCCTTATCCTGTTCGTCATTTTCGATCAAATAGCTGATCAAACCGATAGAGCAAATATGAAATAAAGAAGGAAACAGCCATTTCACATTAAAATATAATAACATCAAAACCTGCGTTCACATAAATAAATTCGTATAGTTCCATTAAATCTCATCATTTATTTCCCATATATTATACTATTATCTTTTTATTAGAAAATCACTAATTTCCATATGAATTTATCTGCAATTATTCAGGTGTTATTTAAATAAGCACTATGATAATTTATAAATCAGAAAGCGCTTTCAAACAAAACGATTCAACCATCTTGTATTGAAAGGGAGAATGTAATGATCAAACGAAAGTACAAATCGCTGCTATCTCTGACGATGGCTGCTGCTCTGCTCCTCTCACTGATTCCCTCTGCCGCTTCGGCAGCAAGTACGGAAGAAGCAGTACAGCCCAAAGCTGCCGCTGCGACGAATATGCAATCTTATGTTGATGCGATGCAGCCCGGCTGGAATCTGGGCAATACTCTGGATGCTACAGGCGCAGATGAGACTTCCTGGGGCAACCCTCGTATCACTCAGACACTAATCAAGCAAATTGCGGCACAGGGCTACAAAAGTATCCGAATTCCGGTAACCTGGGATACACATATTGGTGCAGCGCCGAATTATACGATCGATCCGGCTTATTTAAGTCGTGTGGAAGAAGTCGTCAACTGGGCGCTGAACGAGAATCTGTACGTAATGATCAATGTACATCATGATTCCTGGCTCTGGATCAGCAAAATGGAGACCCAGCATGATACCGTACTGGCACGCTACAATGCGGTATGGAAACAAATCGCCGACCGCTTCAAGAATAGCTCGAACAAGCTGATGTTTGAGAGTGTTAACGAACCACGCTTTACGGATGGTGGTACAACAGACGAAGGCAAACAGCAGCAGATGCTGGATGAGCTTAATGTCTCTTTCCACAAAATTCTAAGAGCATCCGGTGGCCAGAATGCGACACGTCCTCTGGTATTGTCCACGCTGGAGGCAACTCCTTCACAGGAACGCATGACAGCACTGTACAACACGATGAGCAAGCTGAATGACTCCAATCTGATCGCAACCGTTCACTATTATGGGTTCTGGCCATTCAGTGTGAATATTGCAGGATATACCAAATTTAATGAAGAAGTACAAAAAGATATTACGACTACATTTGATAACGTCTACAATACCTTTACGGCTAAAGGCATTCCAGTTATTCTCGGTGAATACGGTCTCCTTGGATTCGATAAAAATACCGGCGTGATCGAACAGGGCGAAAAGCTTAAATTTTTCGAATTCCTCGGGTATTACCTGAAGCAGAAAAAGATCGCTACCGTGCTGTGGGATAACGGACAGCATTTCAGCCGTACCAACTACACCTGGTCCGATCCGGATCTGTTTAATGTAATCAAAACCAGCTGGACCGGACGTTCCTCCAATGCGGATAGCGACCTCATTTATATCAAAAAAGGAACGACTATTCAGGACAAGAAAATTACGCTAAATCTGAATGGCAATCAATTATCTTCCTTGAGTGTCGGCAGTACTACGCTGCAATCGGGTACAGATTATACACTCAGCGGCAATATATTGACCATCAAAGCCAGCCAGCTGACCAAGTTGACTACTTCGGGCAAATTCGGCGTAAATGCTACGATCACTGCCAAATTCAGCAAAGGTGCCAACTGGAAATTCAATGTTATCGTGTATGACACGCCAAAACTGAGCAATGCTCAGGGATCTACCAGCTCGTTCAGTATTCCGACTGCCTTTAATGGTGATCAATTGGCGACTATGGAAGCAACCTATGCTTCTGGCGGTAACGCAGGTCCACAAAACTGGACCTCCTTCAAAGAATTCGAAACTACTTTCTCACCAGTATACAGTGGGAATACTATCAAACTACAGCCTGCGTTCTTCAACGAAACCAAGGATGGTCAGGTAAACCTGAAATTCCATTTCTGGAGCGGTGCGATTATTAATTACACTATTACCAAGAGCGGCACCACAGTAACAGGTACAGCTGCCCAGTAAATGTCTTTTAGTAACAGATATATTAACAGAAGCAAGAATAGCAAAAAGACTGCCTCATTTCGGGCAGTCTTTTTTGTGTAACTTGGATATATGCTTTGTGACTTGTATATACACTGTTTGACTTTGTGTCCCTTATGTTATTCTGCCTAGTTGCCAATTTTGTTAATCTTCATTCTTGAATGGTTGATCTTCCAGCAGCGTCGCTTCGACATGCTGTACCATTTCCTGATATCCCTGTACCGATTGAGCGATAAAAGAAAGTACCGTATCACTCCAGCCATAAATATAAAACGTATTGCTGTCATCCGGGGGCACCATACTGCTCTGATAAGGCGCAATGTCCACAATAAAAGCTTTGGCATGCGGATTGATTTTGCGGCGATATTCTACAAGTTCCTGGTAAAAAGGACTACCGGTATTTTGCTGCTCATCAGTGATCATAATGATCTGATCCACACTCTCCCCCTGCTCGATCAGGCGACGTACCGGTGCACCTGTATTAGTTCCTCCGCGTGCCTTGATGCGCTCTGCCTGACTCATGATACTATCCCGGCGCGAAGGCTTGGCGTCTTCCACCAGTGTATCGAACAGCCAGAATAATGAGTTGCCGTCTGTCTTTTTATATAAAGCCAGAGCAAAAATGGATCCGGTCTGCAAATACTCACCAGTCATTGATCCGGAAATATCAAGAAATATAGCAGTACGTCCCGGCACATCCGGTAAATTGTCAAAGCTTAAATCTACAGCTTCACGAAGTGTGTCTCGCAGATCGGGATGGTTCACTTCTGCAAAAGCTTTGGCAAAGCGAAAAGGCAGAATTTTGGCTTTGCGCAGTGCTTCGGCATCTGTCAGACGCTCCTGTACATATTTTAGATTCTTTTTGCGGCTGAATACACCATGTCGATCAAGCGTATTCAGATGGCGCAGCAGGGCAAAAGCAGGCATTTCCTTCATTAGCGTTTGCCAGATGCCACGTGTTGGCGAGATAGCACTTGTTACGACTTCATAAGGCAGCTTGCCTTCCTGAATCAAACGAATGCGTTCATTGTCATCGGTAGCATTTTTGAGCTTTTCCAGCGCTTCAATCTGTGGAAGCAGCGCCAGATTTGTCTCCTGACCACGCAGATAGCGGTAAAGCGCCTGCTGCCGAAGAGTAGTAGGCTTAGGATGTGCAGTAGCGATCGCATCGCCCAGACTGAATCCGCGTCCACGACCGTTATATTTCATCGCCCAGTATTCGGTAGTTCGACCGAGAAACAAGGCAACCTGACGCTTAACCGCTCGTCCTCCCTGCCCCCGGCGCATCCCTCGCAAAATAGTCAAAAAATCGGCCAGATCGGATGGGATCCGAACCACCTGCTGAAAAATAGAAGCAAACAGATCCGGATGGGCACCTGACAGTACAGCCAGACCATACAGCGGCTGTAATCGCATAAAGCCTTCATTACGTGCAAATACCAGCGCTTTGGTCATAAATTCAGGGTTCAATTCTACCATCCCCTGGTGAATCGATTGGGCTTCGGCGATTAATTCCTGGCTGTTCGCGTAGAAGGTATTGCTAAATGTATTGGTTAGCAGCAGTTGAAGGTATTCCTCTTCAATACTGCGGTTATAGGCGACAAACCCTTCTTTGTTGGTAGTTACAGCGATTCCACTGCCGAATAGTTTTTTGGCATGACTCATGATGAGGTCCTCCTTGTGCTTGGTATGTATTTTACAATTCTGGGGAGATAGATATTATATGTGCTATTGATATGTACGATCCGGGGAAAAGAAGAAAAGGGCTGCTCTACCACTGAGCTATTCCGCAGCACATAACGGAAGCCGGAGTCGAACCGGCGACAGGCGAAGTAACCTTTTCGGGCGCCTCGGATCGGATATTGATTTGAGTAGTTGTGCTGGCACAGCTGCCATTGATGTTGAAGCTGCGTTTGAGTTTTGGTTTTGGTGTTGGTGTTGGCTTTGAAGCTGTGTATTGGAGGCACCGCTCCGGAAAGAGATTCTGCCACTCCCTACGGTTAAGAAGGGAGATCTTGAACAACCGCTTTTAGCGGTCGATCTCCCTTCTTAAATGTCGGTCATTGGCAGAATTCTCTTTCCTACGCTCAGTGCGGACTGCCTCTGTTTCTTATCTTCACAGCTTAATGGTTGTACAGCAGCTCCAGATTGCAGTAAACATGTTTGATTTTTTGCTGCTGATATACATAAGATTTATCGAACTATTTATGAATAGGGTCTTGCTAATATGGAGCTCAATACTTCGGTTGGAGCTTATTTGTTTAGGTTGCTAATTAAGCTGGTTTTTGGCTGTTTTATTTATCGTTGTGTGCTAAGTGTTTAGTGGAGCTCTGTACTTGCTTTTAATTTAAGCTGATAAGTGCTTATTTTGAGTGGGATCTTTTATATACGTGTGTATTTTCTACTTCTACTTCTACTTCTACTTCTACTTCTACTTCTACTTCTACTTCTACTTCTACTTCTACTTCTACTTCTCAAATTATGATGCGGATGAATGATAATAAAACATACCCGAGGAAATTAAAGTGAAAAGGTTTTATACCGCTCTACCTACTGAGCTATTCCGCCATGAACGGCGGAAGCCGGACTCGAACCGGCGACCTGTCGATTAACAGTCGAAGTAACCCTTTCAGGCGCCTCGGGTATGGGGATTACCGTGACAACCAGACAATCGGCATTTGCAATGTTTGACCGATGGATGTTGGCTGTTGTGTTCTCTTTGATGTACTTATCTTCTCATTTTCATACATGAACGAACAGGGCAAAAGTATGGCGACTTTGAAGAATCGAGAAATAGTTAGATCATTTTCTTCACAAAGACAGTTTGTAAAAAGAATTCGTTTTGATACAATAAGAAAACATTTTGCGAGGAATTACGTCTGGAGATAGAGACGATCCAGATGGATTGTAGATTGATGGAGGTAGACTATACCATGGCCAAAGAAAGTTTTGATAAAGAAATCCAGTTCCTGCGTCTATTGGCGCTGACCGGGGGTAATTATGATCGGCAGCAATTTGCCGGTAGACTCGGTATATCCGTACATACATTTGATAAAACCATTCGCCGATTGAAAGAAGTCAACGGCGATGCCGACTTTGCAGATCTGTTCCGGTATAACTATGCAGATTCGGCAGAACCGGTGCTGCTGTTCCTGTACCGGGCCAAATCGATGAAAGAATCCGAGAGTCGACGGCTGCCGATCATCCTGACTGCGCTCAAGCAAGAGTCGATGACCGCTGCAGCATTGCTCGATATATGCGATGAGCAGCTAATGGACAGTCATGCTGCTCCACCGGATGAGAAGACGATCCGTTCCGACCTGCGTTATCTGGAAGAGATCGGTGTGATTTGCCGGGAGCCTGGCGGTCGTCCTTACCGTTACCGGCTGAATAATGATCTGACCGAATGCCTGACGAGAGAGGAACTAATCGAGCTGTATGAATTTGTGGATATTATGGCAAATACACAGATTCCATCTGTTCAAGGCTATCTGCTGCGCGACAATCTCAAAAAAGCGCTCAAAGCAGCAGCGTCTGAATCTTCTGATGACAGCTGGCAGGAAGAATGGCTGGAGCCGTTCAGCTACCGTTATCATTATGATGCACGTATTCTCGATGAAGCCCATCTGTATACCCTGCTGCGTCTGATCCGTGAGCACCGTTTTATTTCTTTTCAATATTACTCTCCCAGCCGCAAGCGCAGTTATACAGCGCAAAATACCAATCCGCTATTTAGCCAGGATAGTGAGCCCCGTCGGCAGCACATGCTGCCGCTGCGTGTAGTGTACGATCATCAGTATGGCAGGTGGTATCTGCTTGGTACTACACCGGGCGGGCGGATCGTCAAATACCGTATGGATGGTATAGTGGACATTACAGCTGAAGAAGAAGCTGATACGCTGCTATGTGAACAGCATACCGCCAAGCTGGATGAACATACCCGCTATAGCTGGCTTGTGGATACAGGCAGAACATTCACAGTACGGGCACGCTTTTTCAAGCCAGCGCCGCCCCAAAATGACTTTATCCAGGAACGTGTACGTATGCAAGGGCAATGGGGAGAGATCATAGAGGAAGATTCACGCAGCTTTATTTATGAGATCAAGGTAAATGGATATACTGAGATCCGTCCCTGGCTGCGAAGCTTCGGTTCGAGCTGCGAAGTGCTGGAGCCTGCTGCTCTGCGGAACTCCCTGATCGAGGAATGGAAGGAATTGATGAGCGATTATGAATCTATTTGAGAAGATATTCAGCTACCAGCTGGCATCACGTCTGGAAGAAACAGCTACCTATACGCTGACATCTCAAGAAAGAGCCTGGCTGAAAATGATGCTGGAGCAGCCTGCCGCGCTCCATGCACTTGATCCACAGACTTTACATAAAATTGGAGATTGCCTGCTCGAAGAAGAAATCCCCCAGCTGCAGCAAGCCTTAATAGAAAAGGCGGGGTCCGCAGATGGCCAGACCTATTCTCCTCTGCTGCGTCCACTGCGCCTTATTATGCGCCGCCGTCAGGCTATGGAGATCCAGCGACTGAACAAGCATGGACAGCTGATTCCTACCCAATACGGGGTGCCATGGAAGCTGGAATTCTCGATGGCACGACGCGAATGGTATCTGCTCTGGTATAATCTGCGTACCCGAGCAGCGATGACAACAAGACTGATTCATATTCAGTCTGTAGCCGAGATGGTGCTGCCGGAAGATCAGTATGAACCGATTTGCCAGCGTATGCAGGAGATTTGCAGTGTAGAGCGTCAGGAAGCAGTTATCCAGCTGCTACCCATGTACAATATGGAATTGACACGTATTTTGCATGCCTTTTCCTGCTTTGACAAACGGGTAGAGTTTGTAGCGGAAGAACAGACGTATTACATTCATCTGAACTTTGCCGGTAATGAAAGTGAGTATGTGCTGAATCGTCTTCGCTTTCTCGGCAAACGTGTTCGTGTGATCCAGGGCGATCATCTAAAACGGCGCATGCATGAAACCGCGACGCGGGCGTTGGCGCGCTATGAACAGAATGCCGATAAGTAACCATTGTTGGAATACTCAAGTATCCGCCTATACGGAAATATAAAAATGCACCCCTGATGTCGATTAGTGTACCTATCAAGGTTTTCTAATCTCCAGTAAAGGGTGCATTTTATGCATTTCTTATGTTTTCACAGCATTCAGGATATAAGTAATTTCATTCGCTTCAACTAGTTAGCGTATCGATGCTTTATTATTCGGCCAGAGAAGCGCTCGCCATCTGGATATACGCTGATAGACGGAAATAGTCTGAAATGATGGTCCGATCTTCACTACCCAGCAATGCAGCCTGTCCGGTATCCGCCAGTTGTTTAAGCAGACGGCAGAGTTCATCCATATGCAGCTGTGCTGCTCGTTCTGCATAAGCACGAAGCTGATTCAGATCACCGGGAGACAGCTGGTTCAGACCGCGCAGCATCATTCCATTCAGCCAATCCTGAACCGTATCGGTTATCTGCCGGATTTCCTGCATGAAGCCACATCCTTTTCATTTGTTCTGTTATTCATCCAGCTTCAGATGTCGCATGGATGTGCCCTTGAGGAAACTGATCGGATACAGATACTGTCCATCGGCACGCACGAGCACTGTCATATCTCTGGACATCTGATCGGGATTCGTCTTTTCCAGCTTGCGAATCGTCTGCTGCCATTCCTGATGATATGGAATGACCAGCGTCACCTGATGACCCGATTGCAGCGTAGCATGGATCAGCAACTGCTGCGAAGAAGGATCAAATACCGTATGTTGAACCGACGTTAGCGTCAGCAGTAGTATACGAGGTTTCTTTTCTCCAAATAAAACTACCTCGGTCTGCTTGTGGATAAATTCCGGATCTTCCACTCGATAATGGCCAAAATCTATCTGTTCAACCGGCACTCGCTCAACCATATCAATGTTGGTGCTCTCAGCTGCAGATATACGCCGATCCCGATTGATTCGGATATGACGAAAATTCCACTGGCCTGCAGCCAGCTGCTTCATGGACAGACTTGCTCGCCATGGAGAACGTCCGGTATATTGAGCATCATACCGAAATGTATTGCCTTCGTAATAGACAGGCCTGGCATCTGTGTACGTATACATTTCCCCGTCTTCAGGACAGTACAGATAATAAGTGATTCCTCTGTAACCCGATCGGGTCTCCCACGGCTCAGCACCCAGTGCGTACAATTGCAGCTGTGCACGTTCGTAATAACGACTACGGAAGCTGCCAACCAGCTGGGCACGCTGACTGGCAGTTAGCTCTTGTTCCCAGACTTCCAGCATTAGATACGTTTCGGTTAATCTGTTCATCAATGCATTCATATCAAAACGGATATGACGCGCAAAGAAAAGCTCCAGTTCTCCCCGGATACTGCGCAGTGTACGTTCCAGATTCGGAAATTCTTCGCTTCGTGCGGTAATAGCGAGTGTCTCCAGACGCGCAATCACGGTCTGCGGCAATCTCGCCAGTCCAGTATGACTGATATCTGTCAGCAGCTTACGGCATTCTGTCATGACACTGGAAGAAGTCGGTACGCTATAACTCGATTCTTCCAGCAACTGCTGTTCTTCCAGACCCTGAAGCGCACGATAACGCAGAATAGCTTCCAACTTATATAGAGCTATACGGCTGGCATTATCGCGTACATTACAGAGTGCTTTGCTCAGATCCGGCTCACGGGTAAAGGAAACCTCGATCTGCTGGGATTCCATGCTTACAGTTAGCAGCGTATCTGTAGTAACATGAATCGTTTCCTTAATACTGAGTCTGAAATCCATCTCGGCAAGCTGTACAGTTGTATAAGACCGAAGTAGCTCACCCAAAGGAATCTCCATCATCCATTTAAACTCTGCTTCCGATTGACCCGATTCGCTGGAAAAGTCTGGAGAGTGCTGCTCTTGTTCACGACCTTCTGTCTGCTCTTCTTCTTGCATGACCGGCGTCGAATGACGCTGCGCGTATAGAATACCCAACAGAATATGACGACAGATTTTATCGGAAGGACAGCTGCATGCAGACTGATCCAATGTATCAACCAGCGTACATACCGTTCCATCACTCAGGATACATTGTACCTGTTCCTGCCCGGTCCATGTATATTCAGCGGTGATGCCTTTCTCCATATCTTTGAGCGCGCGATTATACAAGCCTTTATTCGCATATCGAATTAGATAATCTTCGGTACATTCATGGATAAACTGACGGAATCGTACGGGAAATGGCTGCATGCCTATCCTCCTTTCTCCTATTTGCCGATCTTTCTGGCAGATGATACAGGTTATTCATGGATAATCATGCCGATTCAGTCCACTTGTCCGGCAGCGCGTAAAATATCGTATACCGTCTCACTGAACACCCGGCTCGGGATTTTGCCTAGCTGTCTGGCCTGGGTCGGATCATAATAATGATAGCGGCTTCGACCGTTTTGCTTATAGAAACTGAGTGCCTCCAGCGTAATATCTTCCATACCTTCATAATAGGTAATGCTGGTACCACTAAAATGCAGCTGGGCTACCAGATCATCATAATCCTTGTACAGATCGGAGTACGCGCCTCCATCTTCGGCCATCCCTTTGTACCAGCCGTACTTTTCCAGTGCTTTCGGGAAAGCGGTCGGAGAGAATTCATCCTCCGGTAATCCTGCCCACTCCTTGAGTTGCTGTTGTTCTTCTTCTACGATATAGATTTGGCGCTCCAACTGGGTAAATGGCTGGCTGATCTCATAATCTTCCAGTTGGCTTTTCCAGTCTGTAATCTGCTGGGTTGTCATTTCCAGTGGATGAACCAGACCAATCATGGCACCCTGCTGCAGTTCGTACTCTTCTTCATCTACGGTATTAAATGTACCGTCGTCCATATAGCGGAATGTCTCGGTTAGCTGTCCATTTTCATAGATGCCCCAGATCAATCCGGCAGCAAATTGGCGCATAATGATATTATTCACAAATAGATCCGACCATTCACCCTGCGTCCACAGACGACGTTTGGAGAGAGATTCTTCCAGACGCTGCGCTTGCAGAGTGACCATGGTTTTGAGGTCTTTTTTGAGCTGGGTGAATCGTGCTTTGGACTGCTTGGCTTGTTCAGGATCATCTTTTTGGGCAGGTGCAGGCAGGCTTTTGACCATTTTGCCATTTTCTTCGTTGATTACCGTCAGCTGCAGATCACTATTTACCTTGACTGTAAAGGAACGCTCGCCGTAACTAAGCTTCTGCTGACCGTTTTCATCAAAACCAAGCGTAGTGATCAGTCGGTCAGCCAGCTGTTCCGCTGTCAGATTCATATTCTCTGCGGCCAGCTGCAGCGCTTCGGTAGCTGCATTCTTCACCTGACGATTCTTGATCGTACGGGACAGACGATCAATCAACATCAGTGCGGATACATCATTTATATAAGCCATAACTTTGACAGCTTCGGCTGCTATTGCACCCCGGCTGCTTTCGGTCCACTCTTTGACCTGATGACTGAGCAGATCACTAAGACGGCGATCCCCATATAGGGAAGCCAGATACAATATCCATTTTTCTTTGGCTGCTGCTCCATGCTGAATCCATACCTGTACCAGTTCCAGCGCAAAGTCGGCCAGCGATGCAGCCGTCGCGTACTGCTTGATTTCCTGGAGTTGTTCATTCGGTGCTGCCGTATAATCCAGAGACTGAAGCAGCATATAACGCTTGATTTCATCATTAAGCGGATGTCCATCCCTATGCTGTAGCTGTGGCAAACGCTCGATTGGCAGCCAGTCCAGACGGCTGCGTTTTTTGGCATCGCCTGTGGCAGCCAGCGCAGTATGCGCCTGTTCGGGAGTCTGTCCAAGTGTATCCATAAATACTTGAATGAGCGTACGGAAAGTATCTGACTTCTCTCGCTCCAACAATTCGGTATAAGCTTGCTTGGCATGGTCGCTGCTGCGCAGTGCATCCAGTACCATTTCTTTGATACCTACTTTTTTCTCTTTCCGGTAAATATTCATATACAACTCATAATCAGCCGAACGGGAGAATTCTGCACGTGATAAGGCATTGATCCGTTTGGACGAATCCGCCAGACCGAGTCGGATCGCTTCGGACAATTGATCCGGACTTAGCTGCTCACGTTCTGCGAATACAGTCTCCAGTACAGCCGCTCTACCGTCGGTAGGCAGCTCGCTGTAATATAGCAGACTTTCTGGTATATGGCTTCGCACAAGCTCGGTATAGATTTCATCCGGAATAGAAATATAATAATAATTGCTGTATCCATTTAGCATCAGCATGTTTTTCAGCATATTCTGGGTATCTATCTGTGAATCATTCTCATATACTTCCAGCACTCGCTGTCCATCAAAGAACGGAGAACGATACAGCAAGGATAACGAACTCAGCATCCACTCCGCTCGACAGGCAATAATGATAAACCTGCGGAATAGATCGGATTCTACCGGCAGCAAAGTGACTGCTGTTATTAGTACGCGATCCTTGGGATTATGGCCTGTTCCGTTCCAGATGGAGCTTACCTGTTGATCATTGATCATGCTCTCCAGTCCAAACTCCCCTGCCAGATAACGCCCGAGCTTGCGTCCTGCGGTGTAACTGTAGACTTTATCCGCCAGCACATCCAGAACCAGCTGTTCCAGATAGCTATCTTCCAAATCAATCATATTCTGCTCTGTCAGAATTTTGTACATGATCGCTTTGACTACGGGTTGTCTAGCGATCTCCATCGCACGGCGTGTACGATCCGGCTCAGCAACAATATCGGTTCGGATAGTATTCCATGCCGGCATATAGCTGTTCAATTCGCGCTGTACTGTCATAATCAGATCGTATGGTTCTTCCAGCGGCACGATCCCTTCAAACATTTGCATATCGGTAGAACGTCTCTCCAGTGAGGTCAGATAATAGCCTACTTCGATCGGCAGAACGGTATATAGATGCCGAACCGCTTCCAGCAGCAGTCTGCCTTCCGTACCTGGATCGTTCAACAGCTGGGTTTTGCCTCCACGGCTGTTCAATACGTAGAAAAAGGCTGCATGTACCTGGATTATTCCCTGATAAAACTGTTCGCGGCTGAGATTGTTCTCTTCAGGTATAACAAGACCATCAAAAGCATTTTTGCGAAGCTCCATCTGCTGATTTTCCAAAAAGGAAGGTTCCAGATCCAGAGCGGACAGATAATCATTCATTGGCATTTTGCCGAGTGCCATAGGCTCTACAATCCGCTTTAATTCCAGTCTGAGCTGTTCTTCATTGTCTGTTAGCACCGCCTGCAGTAGTGGTGGAAGCTCATCAGCCATCGTATTTACAAATTCGGGTTCCAATTCGCTGTACAACTTCATCAGTTCCAACAGCTCGACAATTGTATCCAGCCTGCCAATCATGTTCTCTCCTTTGGAAGGGGACTTTCTGTTCAGAGCTGCCTGCTTCATTTGCCGCTGGATCACTCCTTCGATGATATCGCTACCCACATATTTATGCAGCATACGGAGCGCTTCCAGCCCTTGCTTCCTTCTATGTACTGCATCGCTGCCTTTGGCGCTCAGGCTGGTCGGATGGATATATTCTTCCATACACAGACTGAACGGGTCCATATAGTACCGCTGCTGCCATTGACTGCTTGTAAGAATCACTACGGCTGCCGCTCGATAAAAAGAATCTCCCCGCTCTTTTTTGCCCATTTTCTCCAGCAATTCCATTGTACGATATCCATAGCTGTTGGAATTTTGCAGCATATCCGGCAGCTCGTCGGTCTGTCCGCTGATATACTCGAGAATAGACTGTTTGCGGTCTACAGCAAGAGAATATTCCTTCGAGCAGGCCTCTGCGAACCTGGCCAGCAATGGATCTGTTGATTCATTGATTAACATGGTAATTCCTCCTTTGATCATGTATCGGTATGTGTATGAATAGAAATGAAATCAGGTAATAATTTTCCCGATCCAATCGGCGAGTTGATTCGGTGTAATCGCTGCTACATGGGCGCCCATATCGGCAAGCCTCCGCGCCGCACGCTGATCGTAGACAGCACTTCCTTCAAAATCAAGCGCCGTCAGCACCAGCATCCGGCAGCCTGCATCGATAATATCACGACTTGCCCGGTACATCGGCTCTGCTCCATAGCCTTCTTCCAGATCACTCACGAGAATAAAGATGGTCCGCGATGGATTCTCAATGAGACTCTCCCCATAACGCAGAGCTTTGGCAATATGCGTACCGCCGCCCAGCTGAACACTCATCAGCAGATCGACCGGGTCTTCCAGTCGATCGGTCAGATCCACTACCTCGGTATCAAAAATAAACAGATGCGTCTTGAGCGCATTCAGACGATAAAAAATACTCGCCATTACCGAGCTGTAGATGACTGAATTCATCATACTACCACTCTCGTCGACAGCAATAATAATATTCCAGCGGTTATGAGGCTGAATATTACCATCAAAATATAGGCGGTCCACTACAAAGCGTTTGTTGCGCTTATCATAGTTTTTGAGGTTTCTGGCAATCGTTTTTTTGAAATTCAGATTCCGCAGGGAGCGGGAACGATTGCTGGTGTAGCGGCTGCGTCTGCCCATAATACTGGCTTTTGCATCATTTTCCAGCTGCCGTCGCAGGTCTTCTACGACCTGCCGGACAATCTCTTTGGCACTCTGCAGCACTTCGCCTTTCATTTTGCCTTTGAACTGCATAATATTTCGCAGCAGATTCATATTAGGCTCCATGGATTCCAGTACTTTTTTATCGCGCAGCAGTTCATTGAGTCCGTAACGGTCCAGCGCCTGCTTTTCCAGAATCTCGACGGTTTCCTGAGGGAACAGCTTGCGTACCTGACTTAGCCAGCGGGGAACCGTCAACTGTGAGGCACCTCTGCCTCCACCCCGTTCCCGGTATCCCTGATCCGCACCATACTCCCTATCATACAGATAGCCCAGTACTTCATCCATTTCCTTATATTCAAATTGCGCCGGGTTATAACATCCGCTCTCATTCAGTGATGATTCAGCAGATGGCCCAAGCAGCAGACGCCATCGATTCAGCACTTGCCGATCTTTAAGCGTCTCATCAGGCTGCTTGTTCAAATCAGTCTCCATCGGCTTAGCTCCTCTCGAATAGCATGATCCAATGCTGCAGACTGCTGCAATACTTTTTCGTCTACTGCAGGTTCGGATAACGATCCGGCTACTGCTTCGAACAGACTGCCAATGCGTTCTGCAATCCGGTCGATCTCCGTCGGTGTGAAAAAGGTAAACGCCAGCCTCAGCTCCGGAATCATCCGCAGGAAGTCTTCATGTGGCAGCCGGGAAAGTAGTGTATTCAGATCGCCAATCAGCGTACTGTCATACAGGAGCACATCTCTCGCAGCAGCGAATACCCCTTGCAAATAAGCTGCTGTATGCATCATCTGCTCCGGTGTCCCCTGCATATATGCCCGGGCACGCAGGGTAATCTCGGCAGGATCTCGCCCGTCGATCCGTGACAGAATTGCTATGCATACGCCTTCCAGTCCTGGCGGCAACTCAGGCACGGATAGCAGCTCGGACAAGCGATCCACGAGTGGCTCTGCAGCGAATGTTCCCCGTCCGGATTCGGCGAGCATATACAGCTGTTTGAGTGCTTGTATAACCTTCGGTTGTTCGTCCTGATGCACATGCTGCAGCCCTGTGATTTTGGCCAGGGTATTGTGATAAGCTTCCTGCAGCAATTCGAGCAGCACTTTATCCCGATACAACCCCAACAGTCTTCGATGTTCATAAATTCGTTCCAGAATCTCCACTGTACGTGATAGTGACAGGAAACTTCCATCCTGTCGCAGCGTCCGGCCTACCTGTTCGAATAACCGATCGGCACTGTCTTCCAGTCCCATGAGCAGCACTCGTAGCAGCCAATTCGCTGCTTCTTCACTATGATGTGCCGGTAGCTGCTTGATTCGTTCTTCTGCCCGCTGGGCTGCCGCTTCGCGAATCGTCCCACCATGAATAGAATTCTCAATCAGACGTGCTTCGGTATAGGAAGAGTATGTATAGCTCCACGTCTCCCGCATCAGATTCACATCCCGATAAGTAACCCAGTCCGGTCCTGATTCAAGTGTGCCAAATTCGGTTCCCAGAAATACCATGCAATGCAACAATCGGCTGGTCTGACGATGCAGCGGTTTGGAATATAGATCCAGTACTTTTTTGTGCCTTCCGGTAGTACCGATCTGCAATTTACATTCGTTGGCAAGCCGCCTGAAATCTTCTACAATCGGTACGGTAAATGTATTCGGAGCCACCGTTCCGATTCGGTTACCTGTCAGTAGACGGGATAGTTCCTGCAGCGGCTGGTCCGAAGCCAGGTTATGCTCGCCTTTGACAAAGGAAGAGACCACACTGTCCAGTAGCTCATAGACACCGCTCTCCGGTTTGCTGCGCAGAACGGCGAGTCCCTGCATCATGCCATAGGCCTCAATCGCATCACTGGTAGAGACTTCCTCCTGCTGTTTGCGCAGTACGCGCATTAGACGGGAGAGCATTTGGATAGCAGTCTGCTCATAAGCGGCGGCTTTATTTTTCTTTTGCAGCAGTGTCCAGATCTCTGCATAATAGCCCACATAGGGCATCCCGCTTGCATAGCCATTCAGTCGGTCAGCCTCCTCAAATGTATACACCATCGGATAGATTTGCTCCCGGTAATCAGCCGATTGAATCCTACGCGGCACTTCAGCAATCTGGCTGCTCGCCGGTTGGTCCAGCAGTCCATACGTATGGAATCCACCCGTTATAACTAATATGCGCTCGTACTGTTCTTTCGCTTCATCAATTCGCTCTCTCATATGCTGTTCACGAGCAAGGGTACCTTCTCGTTCAAGCTCTTCCTGTGAATAGCAAAAGCGTGACAGAGAGCAGTATACAAATACACCGCGCATGAAGTCTTCGGTACTCTTCTGTGTCGCTCCCAGTTCGAACATTTTTTCCCACAACTCATCAAAGCTGCGGCAGTTCAGCCTGCGGCAAAGTCGGTTGATAAAAGAAGATCCGGTGAGCAGCTTCTCATCCTGATAGGATACCCGATCCTTTTCCATGAGTTCTTCTGTCGCCGGTTCAATGATCTGTTCCTTTGGCTGTGGACGATAATTCAGATCAATAAACTGTGCCGGAATGCCCAATTGAGCAGCCTTTCGGATAGCTGCATATTCGGGTGAGTAATCCAGCATAGGGAAATAAAAAGCAGCCTTTTCTTCGTTAGTCTCATATGTATAGTACAGGCTGACTGGTGCTTCGGTACGCTCATCTGCCAGGATCGGGATGAGCGGATTCCCGCTGATTGGTCCTTCAATCAAGAGAACCTGCGGATCGTAGTCATGGATCACCTGGAGCAAATGATACGAACAGGCCGGACTGTGATGACGGATTGGAAAATGTACAACCTGTTCCTGCTTGTTATATACCTGCTGCTCAAAAAGCTGCTGCAGCTCCGCCTGCTCTCCTGCTTCCTGCGCTATCAGCCGATCCATTTCTTTTCCTCATAATAGGCAGCCCACAGTTGGTCTTCTCGGGCGCGTTCTTTGATTACACGGGAAAAATAGGTTTTGAGCGCAGCCAGATCTTTTTCATTTTCCTTGGCGACAGTACCGAGCATATTCTGTACGAGGCGGTCCAGCGTTACATTTTTGTCTTCATAATAGTAGGAAGTCATGGCGCTTTGCACATAGACAGACACTGCTTCGGCTGTACTCATAACAGCCTGTGGCACATCGATTTTGTAGCCTTCCCGCGTCAGACCGGTGCGCAGCTCCATAAAGGTCGTTGCCAGCAGTTCCACAATCTCCAGATCAATTGGCATATCAATGCCGCTGTGAACCAGTAGATTACGAGCCTGATCCTCGATAATACGTGCTTCCAATTTGACATTGCTGATCGGACGGATCGTCTCGAAGTTGAAACGGCGCTTGAGGGCACTGCTCATCTCATTGACCCCTTTGTCCCGGATATTGGCGGTCCCGATAATATTGAAGCCTGGCTTGGCAAACAACACGCCTCCATCCAGCTCGGGGATATTCATAACTTTATCACTCATGATACTGATCAGACTGTCCTGGGCTTCGGATGGACAGCGTGTAATCTCCTCAAACCTGGTGATAATGCCCTTTTTCATACCATGATACAGTGGTGAAGGCACCAGAGCTTGTTCGGATGGTCCTTTGTCCAGCAGCATGGCATAATTCCAGGAATATTTGATCATATCCTCTGTTGTACCTGCTGTTCCCTGAATGGTATTGGTACTCGTCCCTGAAATGGCAGCAGACAACAGCTCGCTCAGCATAGTCTTCGCTGTACCCGGTTCTCCAACCAGCATCAATCCACGGTTGCCGGCAAGTGTAACAATAGCACGTTCGATCAGAATATCATTGCCATAGAATTTGCGGGTTATAGGCACTTCCTCGCCATCCAGCTTGGCAGGCTGTTCGCGTCCAATAATAAAATCACGTATGTATACAGGCGACAACAGCCAATGAGGAGGACGCTTGTTTTTATCTTCCTGCTGCAGAGCCTGCAATTCCCGGGCATACAGTACTTCCGCAGGTGGTTTCATCATTTCCATTGTTATGTATTCCCCTCTCGATATAGGATCATATGTTCCCATATTATCATAATTATAACGTCTATAGCGAATGACACCTACAAAATAGTCAGAACGTCCTGTTCGTATGAAACAGATAACTTGCCGCCAAAGACCTGCGTCGTATAGCTATGAATCAGTAATATTACCAGATGATTCATAATTCATTTTACGCGGAATCCAGCCGAACTGCCAATCTCATCTATACATAAAGGCTCCTTTTATCCGGAGATAAAGGAGCCTTTGTCCAAAACTGCTTTTAATGAAGGAACATCCCGCAATTTTTATACATATTTATTCGATACTCCTGTTGATCTATCCTTCAGCAGCCATACGCTTCTCCAGGCCGGGTACATACATTAGCAGAAATGCCGAACGTCCGATTCCGAACAGTATAAAGCAAGCCCACAGCCCGTGATTACCATACATCGGTATCAATACCAAACAGCTGATTATAAACAGTACAACCGAGAGCAGCATCGAATTGCGAACCGGCGCAGTCATCGTTGTTCCCGTAAACACCCCATAAAATACAAGTCCAAAACCCGTTGTCAGCGGGAATAACAGCAGCCAGGCATTATACTGCAGCGCAATATCAACTACAGCTCTATTGTCTGTAAACAGGGCGACAAATTGTTCACGTCCTGCCAAATAGATAAGTGTGAGTAATACAGCCGTGACCGTTGTCCATATCCAGGACAGCGTCAGACTCCGCCGTAATAACGGTCCGCTACGGGCTCCTCTGGCCTGCCCGGCATAAATCGAACTTGCATTAGCCAGCCCATCAAAGAAATACGCCATCATATAATGGATTTGTAGCAAAATCGAATTGGCTGCCAGCACCTCCGGACCAAATGATGTGCTGCGGGCTGTGAAAATATTAAACATGGTAAGCAGGCATATCGTTCGCACAAGCAAATCGCTGTTAGCCCGAAACATCGGTTTAAGCTGACTCCAGGCCAACATTCCTTTGAGACGAATTGAACGACGATCCATATAAGGAGAACGCCAGACAAAATACACTCCTGCTGCCAGCGCCAGTGCTTCAGCGAACAGAGTGGCTGCTGCTACACCAGCTACGCCCCAGCCGAGTCCCTGGGTAAACCAGATCGCCAGCAGCATATTCACCACATTCATGGAGATCTGCGTGATCAGTGTCTGACGAATATGCGACATGCCCATCAGCCAGCCGATCAATACATAGTTGAGCAGAGTCAGCGGAGCTCCCCAGATACGGATATGAAAATAAACACCTGCCCAATGAGCAATGTCCGGGCCCGGCTGCATGAGCAGCAGTGATGCCTGCAAAATGGGAATTTGCAGTGCGACAAAGATCAACCCGATGACCAGAGCGATCATCAGGGGCCGTATCAGAGCTGCTACACCTTCCTGCCGATCATCGCTTCCTCTCGCCTGAGCAGCAAAACCCGATGTACTCACCCGCAAAAATCCAAACAGCCAGTATATGGTATTAAAAATCAATGTACCAATTGCTGTTCCTCCCAGATATGCTGGATCAAATAAATGCCCAACTACTGCAGTATCTACCAGTCCCAGAAGAGGTGTTGTAATCGTCGATACAATCAATGGCAGACTGAGTAGTAAATATTCCTTGTGCGATGGACTCTTATGTATAGTTGTTGATAAATGACTCATTTCCTGTAACCTCCAACCGCTTAACTGTACCTTTATACTTACAATGCCTGCTTATTATAAGAGAGAGTTATTAATTTGTAAATATTACGATTAACATCTCTCTTTTTTGATTATGGCAAAGAAGCCTCCCGTAAATAGAAGGCTCCTTCAAAAAAATATATATTATTTCTTTTAGAAGGAATAAAATACGGTCTGGTTCCGTCCGTTTTCCTTGGCTTGGTAAAGCGCTGTGTCTGCATGCTTGAACAGCTGCTGCGCTTCTGATTCTCCATCCTGGGAAAGGGTAACACCAAGTGAAATGGTGATTTTCGGTCCCATAGGTGTAGGGAAAATAGCAGTCGTCTGACGAATCCGTTCTGCGATCTCCATCACTTCATGCTCGCTCACTTCATACAACAGAATTACAAATTCCTCCCCACCATAGCGGAAGCAAAGGTCCTCCGTTCGTACCTGGCTGCGTAGTACGCCGGCCAGCATCTTGAGTACCTCATCTCCTACCGGGTGACCATACGTATCATTAACCGACTTGAAATGATCGATATCCAGAATAATAACTGCAAATGAATACTGATTATACACCCAATTGTCGGTGATGGACTGCAGTGCACGACGATTCAAAAGTCCGGTAAGCGGATCCTGATTGGCTTCACTTTGCAGACGTCTTTCCTTTTCACCTGTTTCTTCTTCCAGCATCATAATCGCATGATGCAGCTGCCGGGCTTCATAGTTCCACCGATTCAACTTCGGACGATTCTTGCCGCGATGTCCAGCAGCCAGATTCTGTGCATAGGCAGCGAGCAAATACAGTGGTTTGCCCAGCCAGCGGGAGAGCCAGAATATAAACAGCATAAACAGAATAATAACAGGAACCAGATAGATTAGAGTAGAACGAACAAGATTGCTGGAATAGACATTGGTATTCTCAATCGGTGTCTGAAAAACAATCCCCCATCCTACATTGGATATTACTGAATATCCTGCCAGATACGTACGGTTCTTGGAGTTTACAACAATCTGCTTTCCGCTCTTGCCCTGCATTAGTGCCTGTACGACTTTATTTTGCTGTACATTGATATTAATCATCGACGGATTCGGATGATATATAATATTTCCTTCACGATCTACTACATAGAAATAGGAACCGTCTGTTTTTCTGCTGTTCGTTCCCAATAATTCCTTCAACTCGTTTTTCTTTTGTAAATACAGCGTACCAGCCAGCATTCCCTGATACTCACCGGAAGAGTTGAACAACGGATGGGTCAGTAATATGATCGTCCGGTTGATTTTGCCGATATAAGGACTGGAAATAGTAGGCCGCTTGGCTTCCAAAGCATCGATACTGATACGTGAAGTCAGCTTCGTTCCGGCCTGATTCAGGCTCGTCGGTGAATTGAAAGCTATGGTTTTATTCGGCTTGATCAGAAAGACTGCATTAAAAAAACTACTGGAATTACGAAAATAATCCAGATTGCTTTGAGCCAGCTGCTCACTTTCCGCAGGATGGGCAATAATATACTTGGCACTTTCCTCCAGAGAATGCTGCATCGCAGCAACCAGAGATTCGGTGATATGGCTTAATTCTTTGGCGTGAATTTCATTTAATTCCAGCACTTGCTGTTCAATGGATTGCCGTTCCTGTGTATAGCCGATAAACAGGCAGGACAGCAGAATCACAAAGGAGGTCAGAAATGCCAGGCCGCACATATATGTTGATAGGCGAATTCCGCGTATCTCGCGCTGTGTTACTTTCTTCATGGCAAAGCCCCTTCAATACCTCTAATTAAAATTATTATCGGTTCGCCGGGGCTCTATAATGAGTACAATCGATGTATAAAAAAAGGAGTGCAGCACTTTTCTATTTACATAGGAATCAAAGTTCAATCTCTCTGATAATGCGTGCCGGATTGCCACCAACAATCATATTATCGGGTACATTTTTGGTAACGACAGCTCCCGAAGCGATAACTGCATTATTGCCAATCGTAATGCCCGGGTTAATAATAGCTCGTCCGCCAATCCATACATTATCGCCGATTGTTACAGGTTTGCCGTATTCCGGTCCAGCAATTCGTTCTAATGGATGAATGGGATGAGCAGCTGTATAAATATGTACTCCCGGAGCCAAAGAGCAATTATTACCAATTCGTACTTCACATACATCCAGCATCGTACAATCAAAATTGGCATAGAAATTCTCACCCACATGAATATTATAGCCATAATCCACCCGTATATTCGGTTCCATGCTAATATGTTCACCGGTTGATCCCAGAAGTTCCTTGAGCAAACGGGTACGGTCCTCTACTTCCTGCTCGGTTGTCTGATTATACAAGCGAACGGTTTTGCGAGCGTATTCCCTTTCCTGGCTTAATTGCGGATCAGCAGCCGAATATAATTCTCCAGCAATCATTTTTTCTTTTTCAGTTTTAGTCATCACTTATTTTCTCCTTTTCTAATTATGATTATACTTTTTAAAAGTATTTTAATTATATACTATAGATTATGCAATGTTTGTTTGTCCAATATCGTTTGTTGATGTCCTACATTTATATGTAAAACTATAATATACAAGCATAGAATGATCTCTATTATCCAAATTTTAGATGATTCTTAAAATTGTATGTAAAAAGTTGATAAACCCTGTTTATTCTATCTTTTAAAGGGTAATAAACAAGGTAACAAACGATATTCATGGATGTTTTTGTAGTAAAAGGTGATAACCCACAGATTGCAACCATACTTCAAGACTAAGGAGAATGTGAAAGTGAACGTATTTATCCAGGAAGCCATTCATAACCAGGAACCTCTGAACATTCATCTGATCAGTGGTGAGACCTATATTGGCACATGTGAAGCTCATCATAATCCTAATTTCTTTATTATTCATACTAATCATGGAGCACTGACTTTTCCTTATTGGACAATCAAACGTGTGAAGCCTGATACCCAGCTCCAGCATTGATATAGCATGATCCTCCTTCTTAAGTGATGGAGTCGAATTGAAATTCGGTTTTATTAGATGTTTCCCCGATTTATTGCATAGTTTGTCTATATATTAACCAACCCACTCTTCTTTTTCGCATTTGTAACTAATACCCTGTCTCTTACTCTTCTATTTCTTTTATCATTTATTTTCTTTCCTTTACTGGTCTTTGTGTTTAATGCAGTATTTTATAATTTATTCTAATCGCATAGAGTGTTTATCGTGGGCCAGTAACCAAATTGCTGGCCTATTTAATTTGTGTGCTGTTTGGATACCATTATTTCAGATCAAAACACAGCTTGTTTCTGCTTATGGATATACGGTCGTCTTTTCCGGTTTTGTATAGTCATACAGAAAAAGCAGCTCCCCTGAATCAGGGAACTGCTTGCAACTGAATATTTAATGGTATACGCAATATGACTTAGTACTGTGATATCGTTATAGCTGTATTGTCACCCATCAGAGCCAGATTATTCTCGACAACCTGCTCGCCGTCTTTTAGACCGCTAGTAATCAGGGTCTGAGAACCGGACTCGCTGCCGATGGTTACTTCTTTGCGTACCGCATGGTCTTTGTTGATAACATATACATAGGCTTTTTTACCGTCTTTTTGGATCGCTTTGCTTGGTACAATAATGCCCTGTTTGGCATCTTTACCGACAAAGCTTACATCTGCCAGCATACCGGATTTCAGTTTGCCGTCTGCATTGGACACTGTAATTTTAACCGGATAACCATTACCGCTCGCATCCATCGGATTAATATTTTTCACTTTACCATTGGTTACGATATTGGAGGAAGCAACACGCACCTGTACCTGATCGCCTGCTTTGATATTGTTAATTTCATTAGCCGGAACATAGATCAGCATATTGACTGTACTCAGATTCGCGATAACCAGTGAAGCCGCAGAAGGACCGGCCATCTCGCCTACTTCAGCATTTTTGGTTGTAACAATACCATTGATTGGTGATTTAACAACCGTATCATCCAGGGAATCCTGGGCAATCTGTACATTCAGTTGTGCCTGATCCAGCTTTTGCTGGCTGGCTTGTATACCTGCTGTGCTTTGGGAGACTTCCAGCTGACGCTGTGCGTTGCTGTAACCGGAATTAGCATTTTCATAGCTACTGGTTGCATTCTCATAAGCAGATTTAGCTGTAGACAATCCTTTTTGGGCAGTGGACAACGCTTTCTGAGCGGCAGACAGCTGCTCTTCCGCATTGGCTTTGCCATTAACCGCATTATCATACGCTGTTTGCGCACTGACTGCAGCAGCTTGCGCCTGCTCCAGCTCTGCCTGAGTAGCCAGTCCATTGCTTGCGAGCGACTGGGTACGTGTCAGCGTCGACTTGGCATTGGTCAGTGCTTCTTGAGCTTGTTTGATCGTATTACCGGCTGTAGAGACAGCGGTCTGTGCCTGCTTGAGCGCTGTTTGCGCCTGATTCACAGAACCCTGCGCCTGGTTAATGCTGCCCTGCGCCTGATTGATGGAGCTTTTGGATGAGATAATGCCGTTTTTGGAGCTAACGACACCGGAGTTCGCCGAGACCATACCGGTTTCACGGGAATCCTTGGCTGTATTTACGCCTGCTGCAGCTGCTGCTACATTGGATTTGGCAATCTCCAGATTATTGCGCAGATCATCATCTTCCAGTTTGAGCAGCACCTGTCCTTTTTTAACTTCTGCACCTACATCAACAGCGACTGTAGATACTTTGCCGGAAATTTTAGGCATAATATTTACGGTAGCTGATGGCGTTACGGTACCGGTATAGATTTCACCCTGTCCGATAACACCTTGCTGTGCCTGGGCTACTTTTACATTCACGTTCATGTCCTGGGCTGCCTGAGTACTAGCATTACCACAACCAGACAGGACAACCGTACTGAGCAGCAGTGCCCCTGCAGTTACTTCCCATTTTCTAATCTTCATTGGTTATTCCCTTTCTTTCTATCTAGAATATCAACCGGCAGAGACACCGATTATACTTTGCTTTCCTGAAGTGTTTCCTTGGCCGCTTTGCGTCTGCTAATGAACAGGAATACAAACGGAATCGAACAAAACAGCGGGATCGATGATACCAGGAAGGTATCCGCGATGCCTCTGGAATAAGCATCCAGTGAAATCAGACCTGATACGGTCGAGGTCCAGGAACTGCCCAGCATCGCCTGGAAAGACTGTGCCGCATCTGGCGTAATCGATTCGGAGATCTGCTGGCTGTGCAGCGCTGTACGGTTCTGCATCAGGAAGGTCAGAATGGCAATCGCCATCGAACCGGCAATTGTACGCACCAGATTGGATGCAGTTGATGCTTTACCGACTTTATCCCGTGGTACGGCGTTCATACCGACGGTAGACAATGGCATCATACAGATCCCGATTCCCATCCCGCGGAACATCAGCACAATTTGCAACCACAAATGCGGAGTCTGCGGAGTCAGGGTATGCAGATGGTAAGTCATAATACTGGTCAGTGTCAGACCTACCAGACCGATCGGCACGATACCGATCTTGTCAAACAGTTTACCTGCAAATGGCATCATAACCGCCATCGCAATCGCCTGAGGCAGCAGGATAATACCGGTGTGTACCGGTGATACCGATTGAATATTTTGCAGGAACAATGGTGACAGGAAAGTACCGCCATATAGACCCATCATGACAAAACTTGATGTAATAACACTAATAGCAAATTTATAGTTCTTGAACAGTGAAATGTCGATAACCGGATTCTCCTGTCCACTTTCGACGAAGATCAAGAATACCAGTGCCCAGAAAGCAATAAAGAACAGGCCGACAATTTTGAAAGAATCCCAGCCATCGCTGGAACCGCTGGATAATGCATACAGCAGTGTACCTGCACAAGTTGCTGCCAGCAAAAATCCCAGCAGATCAAACTTGACGATAGCCCCTTTGGGAGGCTCTTTGATCAGCAGGATAACCATCAGAATAGCAAATAAAGCAACTGGCACACATACGATAAACAGGAAGCGCCAGTCAAACCATTCGATCAGATAACCACTCAGCGTCGGTCCGATCGCAGGAGCTGCCATAGCGGCAATCCCCCAGATCCCGAGCGCCATACCGATCTGTTCACGCGGAATAATTTTGTAGACGATGGTCATACTCAGCGGCATGATAACGCCGCCGCCCAGACCGGCAATAATACGCGCTGCAATCAGCGATGTATCGCTCCAGGCAAATATGCAGAATACAGTTCCCAGTGTAAAAAGACTGAGCGCTGCGATCAGAAACTTTTTATATCCGATGCGCTGCTCCATGAATCCCGTAATCGGAACAATGATTCCCGAAGCCAGTGTATAGCCCGTAATAACCCATTGAATTTTCGTCGTGGTTGAACCCAGATCTGTCGTCAGCTGAGGAATCGCCACGTTGATCAGACTGTTATTCAGAATGGCGACGAACGCCCCCAGTACAATGGCAAAAAAGGCTAACCAGCGTTCTCTGGGTGAATCACTGGGAGGAGCAGCGGCGATTTCATTAGTAGCCACTAAAGACCCCTCCTTCTTAGGATGTGTGAATTTTCACTTCAACGTTACTGCCCGGAATGAGCTTCATGTCTTTCGGTACGCTGAGCGCAATTTCTACAGGAATACGCTGGGTGACTTTGTTAAAGTTACCACTTGTATTCGTTGCCGCAATCGAGGCGAATACCGAATTCGATGCTTGTCCGACTTTACGTACTTTACCCTGAATCACTTGATCACCAGCAGCGTCCAGTGTAATATCCACAAGTTCGCCTGGCTTAATGCGATCGATATCGGTTTCTTCAATATTGGTGGATACATACAGATTTTTCATATCCGCCATGATTGCTACAGCCGAACTTGGGGAAGCAATCTCGTGTTCTTTGGAATAGACTTTGATGACGGTACCGTCGATAGGTGCGCGCAGCACGGATTTGCTGATCGCGCTGGACTCCAGTCCGGATACATTTTGCTCGGCGATCGGTTCATTGCGTGTCAGCACGTCGCCTTCTTCTACATCGATATGATCGATTTCTGCCGTGATTTGCGGCATGACTTTGTATTGATCCGCTGTAATGCGGGCATCATCACTTTTCACATAATGTGCGCCCTGATACCAATAGTAGTACACCAGCGTGCCACCGCTAATAACCAGTAACACGACTAGAATGGATAAAACAATCTTTCTACTCACTTACTCCACCTCTGCTGTTCAGATAATTTTGGTCCTTCTACAGGCATGCTGCGCACAAGTTGTTAACGCAACATGCCTAAATGCTAATTCTTGAATTTAAGATAGCTAACACCAGTATTTGATCGTTCCCGGCTTATCCACTCTCGCCTACAAGAATATGTACTTGTATGAATCGACGCAACCTGCTACTCGGACATATCACCCGAAGGTGCATAAAGACCTCTTTTTAGCAGATCCAGCTCCAAAGCAAAATTGCGAAGCACCTCTTCATAATCCGCTTCCCCCGCAAAAAATTGGATAAAGTTCTGAATAATAATAGCCCGCAGGATTTTAATCAGATGAAAAAGTTCTTTCTCATCCCTGATATTCAGTCCTGTCCGGTTGATCAGACTCATGTAACTTCGATAGAAGTCACGAATCCGCTCAGTGGTCGTGGGATTTTTCACATCCAGAATCAGTTTGTATTCAATCTTGTAATTCATGTTGAGGAAAATATTACGTGCGAAATCACGATGTTCATGGTGCATAAACCGGTGCAGTGTCGATTCAAAAAATTCTGCCGATGAGGCAAACAGATCGCCCTTGTGCTTGACCGCCATAGACATCATCAGCTCGCGGTTACTGGCGCTGTGCTCCTCCAGAATGTAAAAAAACAAATCCGCCTTGTCTTCAAAATACTGATAAAAACTACCACGCGGAATGCAGGCGTCCTTGATAATATTCGCAATCGATGCATCCGCCAGCGAAGCCCTGGAAAATTCACGCATTGCTGCATTCATCAGGTTTTGCCGCTTTTCCTCCGGCAGGTTAAAAAAGGTTTTTGTTGGCATACATTCACTCCACTGCCTCCCGCAACCTCCGGTTGATGATGCCGATCAGAGCTTGCTGCTGTACGCAGAATATTCCATCAGATGTAGGCAGGCATAATTTGTTGTAAAAAGTTACATAAAGAATTATATGTGACACGGTGTCATGTGTCAATATTGTTATTGAAATTAATACATATAAGGTGGCAAATTCTTGTTAGAAGCAGTCGGATGTGTAGACTTTTATACATTCAGATTAGTTAGTAACTGCTAGCTAAGAGTAATCCGTATTGAAAAACTGTCTGATAACTACGAGAGGTATCCGATTTGATTAGCAGTTGTTCCGCCAGGTCAGCAATTTTATTTATGAAAGGACTGTTTATAATAAAATGCCAATCATTTTCAGTATCTGCAAACAGCAGGCTGAATATAATTGGCATTTTGGAATAGTATATAGGATTTGAAGTTGGCTTATAGTAGTCGTTACGGCAGCATTAATGATCGGATGATATCCCATAGCCGATTGCTTATTGCTTATTGCTTATTGCTTATTGCTTATTGCTTATTGTCTAAGTCTACAGCTCATGGACGCGAAAGTGAATACCTCGATGCTGCTGTCGCTTGATACTATACATCTGCTGATCCGCATAGCGCAGCAGACCGATCATATCAGCAGCATCTTCCGGATAAATCCCTAGTCCCGCAGCAAAAGAAACGGGAATTTCCATATCCTCCTGCCGGAAAACTTTATCGTTCAGCAGCGATAGTCGGGTATGCACCATCTGGGCTGCATCGACATGCTCCGGACAGGCGAGCAGCATGACAAACTCGTCACCACCGATGCGGCCGACGACATCCCCCGGTTTTTGTGCCAGCATACGCAGCTGTCTAGCGACATACTGCAAATATTGATCCCCAGTTATATGACCGTACGTATCATTGATTGGTTTAAAATGATTCATATCGATCATCACCAAGACAAAGCGCTCGCCGCCCGCTATTTTGATCTGTAGCTGTTCCTCCACTGCTGCCCGGTTATATAATCCGGTAAGTGCATCATGGTGTGCACTGTACTTGTAATTTTGCTCAGATTGGATGAGACGACGCTCGGCTTCCTTGAGCGAAGTTACATCCGTCAAATGCAGCACGAACAATTCTTCATTCGCCTCGGTAATCAGATCAATACCTGCTACCAGATCCAGACGGCTCTGTCCCTGCCTGATCACATGCATCTCCAGATGAGTCACACTGTCCGGTTGCTCCAGACAGGAAGACAGCATCTGCTGAAGTGACTGTCCATCAGCAAATGTAAAGTGCTGGGGAATCTGATCTGCCGGAATATCGGCAAACCAGCGCTGTGTACAGGGATTGATCTCTTTTACATTCCCTTTGAGATCCAGCATTAGAATAGGATTGGGGGCAGACTCGAACAGAATCTGAAAACGTTTGTGATAATCGGGCATGATATTGTATTTGCCAATCAGATGACGCAGACGCATCGCCCACACCAGATAACCGATAAAATACAGGATCATCGATACCCTCGTCACGATTATACCGCTTTGAAGCAGTGTGGTAATCAACGCAAATGTACCGAACAGCTGGAAATCATTAAGCAACAGCCAGCGATAGATGACTTTACGCCGGGGCTCTCGGGTACGCAGCCAGCTATAGGCAAGCAGCAGCACAGACAGCAAAATATATCCGATAATGAACGTAATCGATACCAGCAAATACGTTGGATGCAGTGGACTGCGACCGTCGGTTACATGCTCGTTATACAGCAGATGGTGATCCCAGGTGACGAGAAAGTACAGCCATAATCCATAAGGTGACGCATATACCAGCGGCAGCCATTTACGAAACCTGTATGTAACCGAATCGCCCAGCAGAATGCTGAGATGCACCAGTGTACAGACGAACATCAACAGCGCAGGTGCACTTCCGTACAGCACCAACTGCATCTGATGCTGTGGCAGTAAAGACGTTTTTAAATACTCAAATAAAAAGTACATGACCAGCGCCATCATCATCAGCGCGGCTACACGGTTAATTCTGCTTTTCCGGTTGCGATAAATCAGTGTAATCGCCATATAAAGGAAAAAATAGGTAGGTAGCTGAATCGTCAAAAAATCCATGAACAGATCGTTCATTCAACACGGTCCTCTCAATGGGAGTATTCAGAATAAAGCCTATACTACTTTCCGATTTACATGATCCATAATGTTTTTCGCAACAGTATAAGTTTCTATTACAATTATCGTAAGGAATTAAATGACTTTTGACAACAAAAATCGTCTCAAAACACAAATTTGCTGCTCTGCGCCGCATTTGTCTGGATATTGTCCCCAAACGAGGAAAAAGCAGATACCGGATAGATTACAGAAGGCTAGGATCATTCACAGCCTTCTGCACCAAACCGGTGTCTGCTTTTTACGAATAGATAGGAATGAATATTAACGAAGACTATCCGATAATGTCGTGAAAATAATGCCAAGTGCATGAGCGCCTGCATCCGGATAGCCGAGACTGCGCTCGCCGACTGTTCCGGCACGTCCCATACGGGCTACGATATTCTTGGTACTGGCTGCACCGTGTACAGCTGCTTCGGCTCCTTTGCGGAAAGCGGTATGCATGTCATCGCCGGACTGTGCACTTTGTGACCAGCTGTCTGCACAGGGTACCAGTGCATCAATCAGCGTCTTGTCACCTACGACAGCTCCCCGTCCAAACGAACGCTCGCCGGTCGACTGGATTCCTTCTACAGCAGCCTGCATCATTTCCGCAAATTCGGCAACTGTCACTTCCTGTTTGTCCCCCGCCGCTTTGCCAGCTGCCCGGAAAGCAGAACCCCAGATCGGACCGGATGCTCCGCCGCAAGCTTCCATAATAATGAGTGACGACGCGTGAAGGAAACTGCCTATCGTCAGCTGATCCTGCGCCAGAACCTCTTTCCATTCCCGTTTCAACTGACGAAATCCCTTGGCAATACTCATGCCGAAGTCTCCATCGCCTGCATGGGAATCCAGGTCACAAAACGGCACTTCGTTGTCGATAATGACTTCGCTCATCTTATCAATCAGATAGATAAGATTATTCAGCTTCAGCGTATCTCCCTGGATCACTGCGTCCGCTTCAGGCGTCTCGACCTTATAGGATACTGGGTGATCTGCTGCCGGTTCTTGCGCAGCTTCCTTATAGGACACAGGTTCCACTGGACCGGATACTTTGAATGCCGGTGTATCACTTTCCCGGGACAATAATGTTCTCAGCTCCTCATCCAGCTTCATGAAGGTCAGCGATATGCCTGCCATATCGATACTGGTCATATAATTCCCGACAAAGGCGCGATTGATCGAAATATTCTTCTCGGACAGCTCACGGGTAACCGCATGATTGAACAGGTATAACTCCTGCAGCGGCGTAGCACCGAATCCGTTGACCAGAACAGCGATTTCACCATCAAATCCTTCGGTCAGCTGCATATCCTTCAAGAGATCATGCACCATGCGCTGTGCCAGTGCATCCGCTGAAGCCATATCATCACGCTCGATACCTGGCTCGCCATGAATACCAACGCCATATTCGATTTCGTTCTCACCCAGCTCGAATGTAGGTGAACCTTTGGCTGGTACCGTACAGGATGTTAGAGCAAAGCCAATACTGCGTACATTGGCAGCAGCCTTTTCGGCGGCAGCTTTGACCGCTTGCAGATCGCGCCCTTCCTCAGCGGCGGCACCGGCAATTTTATGTACAAGCACTGTACCGGCGACACCTCGGCGTCCGACCGTATACAGACTGTCTTCTACGGCAATATCATCGTCCACTTTGACATAATCGACCTGAATACCGTCTTCTTCGCACAGGTAGGCTGCATTTTTGAAGTTCATCATATCGCCGCTGTAATTTTTGATAATCAGCAAGGCGCCTTTGGTACCGGCTGTAGCTTTGATCGCCTGATATACCTGTATCTGTGAAGGCGAAGCAAAAATATCTCCACATACCGCTGCATCAAGCATGCCTTTACCAATATAACCTCCATGTGCCGGTTCATGCCCGCTTCCACCGCCGCTGATCAGTACGACTTTATCTTGTGGAATCTCTTTTTTCTTGATGACTTTATATTTGGGGATCAGTTCCAATTCGGGATGGGCGAGAACCATGCCTTTGGCCATTTCCAATACCATGTCTTCTGCTTTGTTCATTACCTTTTTCATTATAATGCCTCCTCTGATCTGTGAGATCGCTATGAATCGGATCGCTGCGCAGCGAACACGCGCAAACAGTATCTATTACCCTTCAATGCACAGCTTGCCGCAGAGGTTCGGCAAGCTGCTGCGATTGGTCCCTCCTAATCAGGCAGACGGGATATTCGGCTGCTGATACCAGTAGAATACATAATCCGTCATAGTGGATGCATGTCCCAACTGACGCAGCATCGTGGAGATATTGCCGCGATGATAGGTTCCGTGATTGGCCACATGCAGCAGAATCTCCGATAACCGGACTTCGCGAATACCTGCATAAGGATTATCCAGCACCATGCTCTGCTCCAGATCGGTCTGTTGATGCAAAGCGGCATGATACCGTTCCGACAATTGATCAAACCTGCTCGCGTACTCTTCGGTGCCAGACAGCACCTCGGCTGCGAGAGGCATCGTGTCCTGCAGCGCCTTCCTCATCTCGATACCTGTGAAGATCCTGTACCACATCTCGTCTACGGCATACATATGCGACAGTGCATGAGCGATCGTCGGGAAGGAACTGTTCACTTCCTGACTCAGTACAGTAGGCGGAAGTTCAGCAATTCTACCCAGAATCGTACGAGTAGCCCAGATATGATAATCAAACATTTCTACAGGGTGATTGGTCATAAATAACATTCTCCTTTGAATATAAGATGGATGGGAACTGACTTCATTATAAAAAAAGAAGTATGACAGCAGTCTGTCATACTTCTTCATAGAGTCGGAGTGTTTTTTGAAGCTGTTCCTTGAGAATGCTGCGCAGCCCGGTTGGCTGCATTACCTCTACCCCACTGCCAAAGCTTAGCAAGATCGAACAGAGCCAGCGAGCTTCGAGAGGCTTGTAGACGCTAATCCGCATCGTCATACTGCCATCTTCATGAAATTCCCTGTCCATCTGCTGGAACTGATCAAGTGCTTCGGCCAGTGCTTCTGGTTGTACCCGGATGACCACTTCTTCCAGCTCACGGGGCATACTGCTCCACCAGTCAACCTGGCTTTCTCCAGGTACTTCGTGATTGGCCTGAAAAGGCTCTGTCGTCAACTCCACATCCATCATCCGCGACAACCGGAACTCCCGATACTCCTGCCGATTACGGCAGTATCCATATACATACCAGTTACCGTATTTGAAATAAAGATGTACAGGCTCTATATCACGGCTCGTACGCACATTATCTGCATTAATATAATCAAACTGTACAACCTGCCGCTGGGTAATGGCTGTGCGCAAATGGGCAAGTACATGGGGCGCTGTACGCCTGGTCTCCAGATCCACACTCAGACTCGGCGGGTGATGCTCCGCTTCTATCGTCTGCAGCCGCTCAATCGTCGATTGTACACGTTCATCCTGAAATACAGAAGACAGACTGCGCAGTACAGTGATCAGAGAAGCCACATCATAGGAACCCAGCAGGCTTTTGTCCATTTTGTATCCCTGCATCATGCCATAGCCACCATGGGTGCCCTGATGGGAAATGACCGGAAACCCTGCAGCACAGATAACATCGATATCCCGGTAAATGGTTCGCTGGGATACCTGAAATTCTTCAGCCAGCGTAGCAGCAGATAGAATCTCATGATTCAGCAGTTTATAGATGATGGAGATTAGACGTTCCAGTTTCATGTACCGCTCCTTATCCTACAAATAATGACTCACTGCCATCGACATAGATGATCGAACCACTTACATGCGCAGAATCGTCCGACAGCAGGAATAATACAACATTCGCTACCTGATCGGATGTACCGTTACCTTCAGGCAAAGGAACCGTTCCGTCCGGGTATTCCACCTTTTTAACTTTCATGTCTTTCATTTCCGGCATCTGGTTGCCTGTACCCTGGATATTCGTCTCGATGGTACCTGGGGCAACGATATTCACCCGGATATTGTATGGCGCCAATTCAAAAGCAGCCATTTGTCCAAAAGCGGCAATCGAAGCCTTGGATGTGCTGTAAGCCGCAAAACCCTGCTGGGAAAATACCCGTGTACCGCTGAGCGAACTGGTAAGTGCAATACTGCCTTTACCATGTTGCTTCAGATAGGGAATTGCATATTTTACACTGGTAAAAGCACCTTTGACATTATTGGTCATTGTTGTGTCCCATTCCTCATCCGGAATAGCTTCGATCGGACCGACCACACCAAGAATACCAGCATTGGCAAACAGGGTATCGATCTGGCCCCACTGCTCGGCAATCTGCTCCAGTGCCTGCTTGTATTCCTGGGGAACCGAGATATCGGCTGTGAATGCGAGCGCTTCTCCACCGGCATCCTCTATAATCTTCCTGGTGTCCTGTACGTCTTCTTCGGTTTTGTTGATCAGTCCAACTCGGGCTCCTTCGGCAGCCAGGCGGATCGCCGCTGCACGTCCAATCCCCGAACCTGCTCCTGTTACGATAGCTACTTTCCCTTTCATCCGATCCATATCATCCAGCTCCTCTGTTATGATGGTTTCAGCAGATTCTTATGAAGTAAGCGTTATCTTATCGAACAGTTATTACCCTTGATTATGGTAAATGATTTCATTTAAAGCGTCATATATCGACCGTATCTTGCCAGATACTCTTCTTTTTCTTTGTAATCAGGCATAATCCCGCCAACCTTGCGCCAGAAGGAACGGTCATGATTCATATGCAGCAAGTGGCACAGCTCATGAACAATAACGTAATCGATAACCTCGACAGGTGCCATGGCAAGCCGGTAGTTGAAGGTTAGCTTTTTGTCAAAGCTGCAGCTGCCCCATTTGGTTGTCGATTCAACGATATCAATACTCTTCGGTTTGACCTTTAGCTGCTGCTGGTAGGCGGCAATCCGCTGATTGATCACTTTTTTACAGCTGGAAAAATAGAACTTTTTGAGCCGGTTACGCAGCATATCCTCATCGGCATCTGTGGTCTCAATTAGTTCCTCCAGCTTGTGCTCACGCCCCAGATACATAAAGGTACCATAGTCTTCATAGGCCCTCGCCTCCGGTGCTGGCTGGCTGCTGCTTATTCGGCGCAGATTGTCCAGCACCCACTCGCTATGTTGCTCGACAAGACGGATAATAGCGTCTTCTGGTGTACCATTAGGTGCCTTCACGGTCAGCAGACCGTTTGGATCGAGCTGGATCGATACTTTTTTGCGTTTGGAATACTGTACATTGCAGGCTATAGTCTGGTTCTGAATCGTAATATTCATGGCAATCTTCTTTCTTGTGGATTCGTTGGAATGTGCAGATGCACAGGTGATCCTATCATATCACATCCGGGACGTTCCAGAAGCTACGATAGATACAGGATAACAAAAGAGCAGCACCGGTATTAAACTGTACCCTACAAGATG